>CAOJKG010000028.1 GCA_948437815.1 uncultured Mycoplasmatota bacterium | reverse complement strand
CCGGCCGTAACTAGGGACCTAATAAAAGTTGGTGATTCCCGGCCGTAACTAGGGACCTAATAAAAGTTGGTGATTCCCGGCCGTAACTAGGGAGTTTAAAAAGATAGATTAGAGAGCACACTCTAATTTTTTTATTTCTTTTGTACTAGTATTTTTGTTTGTTTTATAATATAATTAAAAAAGGTGATTTATATGTCTTTAACAAGAAGTGAATTAAGAGAAAAAATAATGATTATATTATATCAATATGATTTAATGAATAGCAACAAATTGAATTGCAATATCGAAGATATTATAAAAGACAATTTAGATGTTGAAAATGATTTTGTAAAGGATATTGTTTACGGAGTTGTCACATACCAAGATGAATTAGATAAGATAGCTAATGAAAAAATGGAAAATTGGGATATTAAACGTATAGACAAAACTGGCGCTGCAATTCTAAGACTAGCATTATATGAATTAAAATATACTGATACACCAGAAGTAGTAATTATAAATGAAGCTATAGAACTGGCTAAAAAATACAGTGATGATAATGTAAGAAAAATGATTAATGCTGTATTAGATAAATACATTAAGGAATAATTATGATAAATCTAACAGAAAAAGATAAAGAAATAATAAGACAAATAAGATATCAAAAAAAAGCTGATCTAAGTGTAGGCAGTTATTATATAAAGTCAGTCAGTCCTGAACGTGGATTAAAAGAATTAATAGGTTTAGAAGTAGCCACGCAAATGGGGCTAATTTGTCCTAGAGGAAATGTAGTTCAAATAGATAACTGGGAATATTTATTAAGTGATGATTTAGATAGTTATGGTAGGTTTATAAATGCTGAAGATATGGAAATAGGCGATCTAATAGAGGAATATTGTTCTATAGAAGAAGCGAGAAATACATTAGAAAGCAAGTATAATATTGGTAGTGAAGTAAACAACTTAATAAAAATATACATTTTAGATATTATATTTAAACATTTTGATCGTAATAAAAGAAACTGGGGATTAATATTATTACCAGATGGTTCTAGAAAGTTAGTTATATTAGATAATGAATATCTTTTAGTAGACAATGATATAAAAGAAAAATTAAAACTATATTTTAGCCCAAGTATCCCTGCATCTTTAGAAGAAGATTTTACAAAATTTCTACTGGAAGCGAAACCTGAAGATATAGTTTTATTTGAGTATTATTTTAATTTATATAAGCCTGAATTTATAATTAGTTTAATTAATATTTTAATTATAAGACAAGGTATAAAATTTGAAAATGGAGAAAAAGAAGAAATAATAGAAAGTTATCAAAGTCATTATTCAAAACTACAAGATTTAATTAAAAAAAGTAAAAATATACAATCAGAGGACAAGATTGTTAGATAATAGAAATCTAATATAAGAAGGGAGATAATCATGCAAGATAAATATATGAAAATAAGTGATTTAAATACTTATATAAAAAATATATTTGATGAAAATCCTTATTTAAAAAAAGTATATCTTCGAGGAGAAATATCCAACTTTAAGAATCATACCAGAGGTCATTTATATTTTACCTTAAAAGATGATGCCTCAAGAATAAGTGCGGTTATGTTTTATTCAAGTGCTATGACTTTAAAATTTTCCCCAGAAGATGGTATGAATGTTTTAGTAGAAGGTAGAATCTCTTGTTATCCCGCTCAAGGAACATACCAAATATATGTAGAAAAAATGGAGCCTGATGGTTTAGGAAATTTATATATAGAATTTGAAAAATTAAAAAAGAAATTATCTGAAGAAGGTTTATTCAATCCCGAATTTAAAAAAGAGATTCCTAAAATACCAAAGAGAATAGGTGTTATAACTGCTCCTACTGGAGCTGCAATAAAAGATATATTATCTACAATTAAAAGAAGATTTCCAATTTGTGAAACAATTCTTTTCCCAAGTTTAGTCCAAGGAGAAAATGCTGCTCCTGATATTGTAAGGCAAATAGAAGAAGCAGATAGTGGAAAATACGATTTAGATTGTTTAATCGTAGGAAGAGGAGGAGGATCTATTGAAGACCTATGGGCTTTTAATGAAGAGATTGTCGCTCGTGCTATATATAATGCAAGAGTACCTATTATAAGCGCAGTTGGTCATGAAATAGATTTTACAATCGCTGATTTTGTCGCTGATATGCGAGCTCCGACTCCAACTGGTGCTGCTGAAATGGCTGTCCCCACAATTAGTGAAATTAACAATGAATTAAATTCTTATCAAATAAGATTAAACGAATTTACAAGTAATTTACTACATAAATCAAAACTAAGATTAGATAGTATTACTAGTTCTTATATATTAAAAAATCCTTTATCATTATATGAAATAAAAGAACAAAGATTAGACGCTTTAATAGATACTTTAAATAATTTTATTAATAAAAAAATTGATAATAATAAATTAATACTTAATAATTTAAAAAGTAGTTATGTTTTAAAAAATCCAATGAGTTTATTTGAGGTAAAAAAAGAAAAACTTGAATTCAGCGAAAAAACATTGTATAGTAATATCAAAAATATCATTTTAAAAAATGATCATGAATACAAAATATTAGTTAATACATTAAAATTAGTTAATCCTTTAGGAATACTAGAAAAAGGATATTCATTAGTTACTAAAGATGAAGAACTTATTAAAGATAGTACAAAATTAAAAGAAAATGATATTGTAAATATTAGATTACACAAAGGAAGTGTAACTGCAAGTATTAAGGAGGTAAATAATGGATAGATTTAGTGAATTGGAAAAAAAATTAAAAGAAGCCATTGAGCGTTTAGACAAACAAATTAGTATTAAGCAAAATGAAATAAATAGAAATAATGTCAAAATTGGCACAACCGATGAATCTATTAAAAGTTTAAAAGAAAGTCTTGAAAACATTGATAAAAAAAGAGAAACAGTAGAAGGGATTGAAAATAAAAATATTATTTTATATATTATTGAAAGTATATTAAAAAATTTAACTCAAGAATATCTTGATTGTGTAAAAAATAAGCGATGGTTTGAAATTATTTCTTTTCCTATTTTAGCTTTAATAACCATCTTTTTAATTAGTGTTATAATTATTGGTGGAGGAATACCAGGCATTTTGACTATTAGTGCACTTATTTCTTTGTATTTTATTGGAACTAAACTTGATAGTATAATAGAATTACATAGATTAAAGAAAAATTATACTTTTGTAGAGCTTAGTGGTACTAGAGAAGAAATAATAAAATGTATTGATGAGTATCGTAGAGATATATTGGATTTACCAGCTAGAAATACAGAATTATATGCCGAAATACAAACTTTGCAAGCAGAAAAAGGAGATTTTATTCTAGACTTAGAAAGAGTAAGTGCTACCAAAGAACAAATAATCACCGAAAGATGGCCTGAAATATTAAATACTGCATTTAATGATTTTGATATGAGTGATATAAGAGAAAGAATTAGAGCAAGAGAAAAGAAAGAAGGAGAAGAATAATGGAAAAATCATTTGAAGACGCTTTAAAAGAATTAGAAGCAATCGTAAAAGAATTAGAAAGTGGGAGTGTAGAATTAGATAATGCCATTGATAAATATACTGAAGCTATGAAATTAGCCAAATATTGTAGTGAAAAGTTAAATACTGCCACTGAAAAAGTAAATAAAATACTAACAGAAAACAAAGAATTAGTAGATTTTGAAATAAATGAATAGGAGGCTTACAAATGAAAGGATTAGAAGATATAACTAGTCGTGATGTTGATTTTGCCAAATGGTATACTGATGTTGTAACTAAAGCGAACTTAGTTGATTATTCAAATGTTAAAGGAAGTATGATTATTTGTCCTTATGGATATGCTATATGGGAAAGTATGCAAAATATCTTAGATAAAATGTTCAAAGAAACAGGACATGAAAATGTTCAAATGCCGATGTTTATCCCTGAAAGTTTATTAAATGTCGAAAAAAATCATATCGAGGGTTTTGCGCCTGAAGTAGCTTGGGTAACACATGGTGGTAAAGATGAATTAGAAGAAAGAATGTGTGTAAGGCCTACAAGTGAAGTATTATTTTGCGATTATTATAAAAAAATTATTAAATCATATCGTGATTTACCAAAGTTATATAATCAGTGGTGTACAATTGTCAGATGGGAAAAAACCACCAGACCATTTTTACGTAGTAGAGAAATATTATGGCAAGAAGGACACACAATGCATGCTACTAAAGAAGAAGCAATAGAAGAAACACTTAGAATGTTACATGTGTATGAAGATTTCCAAAGAAACTATTTAGCTATACCAGTAATAATTGGTAAAAAAACTGAAAAAGAAAAATTCGCTGGTGCCGAGGCATCATATTCACTAGAAGCGATGATGTATGATGGAGTTGCTTTACAAAATGGAACAAGCCATTACTTTGGTGATGGTTTTGCGAAAGCATTTGGAATTGAGTTTTTAAATAAAGAAAACAAATTAGTAACACCATTCCAAACAAGTTGGGGTGTAACAACAAGAATGATTGGTTCATTAATTATGGTCCATGGTGATGATCGAGGGCTAGTAATACCTCCTAATATTGCACCTACTAAAGTTATGATTATACCAATTGGTGATAAAGAAGAAATAACCGATATTACTAATAAAATTAGTGATGATTTAAAAAATAGTAATATTAGCTTTAAAGTAGATAATAGCAATAAAACTCCAGGTTTTAAATTCGCTGAAGCTGAGGTTAAAGGATATCCAGTTAGAATAGAAATTGGTATGCGTGATTTAGAAAATAATGAAGTTACTATTGTTCGACGTGATACATTAGAAAAAATAAAAGTTAAAATTGACAACGTAATAGAAGAATTAAATGATTTATTTCCAAAAATTCAAGATAGTATGTATGAAAAAGCCTTAAAAAGAAGAGACGAAATGATTTATGATGCTAAAAACTATGAAGAATTTACAGAAATTGCCATGAATAAACCAGGATTTATCAAAACAAACTGGTGTGGTGATGCCTCTTGTGAAGAAAAAATTAAAGATGATTTTAGTATGAAAAGTCGTTGTTTAATTGAAGATGAAAAAATAAGTGGTCCATGTGTATGTTGTGGTAAAGAGGCCAAATATCGTTTATATTTTGGTCGTCAATACTAAAAAATACCAAAATTACATAAATTACTAAACTATAAATTTTCTAAAAAGCCATACTATTAAAGGGTGAAAGAGTATGAAAAAGAAATTTATAGTTTTTTTATGTTTATTCGCCTTATCACCATTAAATGCCCTTGCTTATTCAAACGAGGTTATACTAGGTGGTAAAACGATTGGAATAGACATAAAAGCAGAAGGTATAATGGTTATAGGTTTTTATAAAGTTGAAGGAAGTTTACCAAAAACTAGTTTAAAAGAGGGAGACATAATCTTAAAAATAGGTAATGAAGAAGTAAATAGTATTAATGAACTAACAAAAGCAATTGAAAACAATATGGATGATAACAATACTGTTGAGATAACTTATAAAAGAGATAAAAATGAAAAAACAACAACATTAAAACTAGTAAAACAAGATGGAATGTATAAAACAGGTTTATATGTGAAAGACAGTATTACAGGTATAGGGACTTTAACATTTATAGACCCAGAATCAAATATTTATGGTGCCTTAGGTCATGAAATAACTGAATCTAATACTTCCAAAATAATTGAAGTAAGAACAGGAACTATATTTAAAAACTCAATAAGTAGTATAACTGAAAGTATTGATGGTAAACCAGGAAGTAAAAATGCCAAATTCTATTATAGTAACAATTATGGAGATATAACTAAGAATACCAAATATGGAATATATGGAACATATAAGGATGATTATAACAATCTTGAGAAAATTAGTATAGCAAATAAAGATGAAGTTAAAATTGGTAAAGCCGAGATTTATACGGTAATAGATGGTGAAAACATTGAAAAATTTGATATTGAAATTACCAAAATCAATGAAAATAGCGATATAAAAAATATAACTTTTGACATAATTGATGAAAAACTAATAAATAGTACTGGAGGAGTAGTTCAAGGTATGAGTGGTTCTCCAATAGTCCAAAACGGTAAATTAGTCGGAGCAGTCACACATGTTATAACCGACAATGTTAAAAGTGGATATGGTTTATTTATAATAACAATGTTAGAAGAAAGTGAAAGATAAGCACTTTCTTTTAATTTGCTTTCCCTAAAAAATTATGTTAGAATAAAAAAACAAGGAGATGTTTATATGAATGATAAAGCTATAGAGTATAATGCAAAACTTGGGAAAGTTCAAAATACTTTAGAAAGAATGGAAAAAATAGGCTTAAATATTTCTACATACAATGAATTATTAGAAGGTATAAGAACGGAGTTAGATGCTGCCAAAACAAACAACGTTAAAACTATTTTCACTAATATGGAAACAGATGTTTTAAATATGGCTTATAATAAGGCAATAAATAAGCTAGATATAATGTATGGTGAACTAATAAAATATGACATATATTTAAAAACAGCTAGTTTTTGTGGTTCTTTAAAACTATTTTTAGCTAGTGAGAATCATAATAAACAAGAATTACCAAAACATAGTACAAAATTATTGGAATTATTACAAGAAATAAAAAATTCTGATACTCTAGACTATGATGTAGAAGGTCCTCTAGTTGAAGAAATATATCATTTAGCATATGAATTTATTAAAATAGAAATACGATTAAATGGTACTAGTATAGTATTAAATGAAGTAAGCAAAAATGATACTGACATTTCATATATAGAAAGAGAAATTATTAGGGAATTAGAAGGCCTTAATTTAAAAGAAGCTAAATATCAAGCATTAGTTAATAAAAAATATGAAATTGAAAGCGAAGGATTAAATGCTAATTTAGTAAATAAAGAATTAATAAGTTTAATTGTTAGTAGTACAACAAGTTATGAAGAACACCAAAAATTATTAAAGAGATTAACTAATGATTTTGAAAGCTATTATAAAAAAATTATAAATTTAGATGAAGAGATTAAGCGGAGAATTTCTGAGGCTAATGAAAGAGCTCAAGAGGCTCAAAATAAGAAAAGAGAAGAATATAAAAAAATAGGAAAGCAAGCTCTTAGACTTATTACTTCTATAGGAATAATCACAAGCCTTGCAGTAGGGTCCTTTATATTATCTAGACAAATATCAAAAGAGAAAAAATACAAAGTTACTACAACTACTTATAGTACGATTTCTGAAGAATTTGTAGAAGAAGATTATGTTCTAAGTAAAGAAGCTAAAAATGGTAAATACCTTTACAAATATGAGCCATATGGAGAGAAAGATTTACTTAGTGGCGTATATACAAGAAAAGTTACAACATATGACTTGACAGGATCTGAAGATATTACTTTGGAAGAAATACTAGAATTAGACTTTACAAGTCTTGGATTTGTAGGAAGTACTACTAAAGAAACAATAGAAGAACTATCTTTAAATGATACTTATAAAGAAGCTTATTACATTTTAAAAGAGATAAATGTTGATGAATTAGATACAATAGAAGAATTAGATGATTTATGGATTTTATTATTTGGCATCTTGCTAATAGTAGAGTATTTTGCTAATCGTTCTTTAATAGAAGACGGTTTAAATAAAATATTTAAGGAACAATTAGATACTTACAGCTTTATATCTTGCACTAAAATTATAATTAATTCATATCGAAGAATAAAATATGAAAACAAAGATGTTGAGGCCAAGAAAAAAGAATTTAAAGAATTAATTAAACAAGCTCAAGAACTAATTATAGACAATGAAGAACTATTAATTGAAATAGAAAGAGCTTTATCAAATCACGAAAATGAAAAACAAAAACTAAATATAGCTCAAAAATTAGAAAGAGTAAGAAAAATAAATTATTAATTTGTAATAGTTAATCCATATTAATATATAGTTTTTTTCTTTAATTTTTTTATAATAAAAATATTACTACACCTCGACAAATACCCCCATAATGTGATAGAATAATAATCATAGGGAAGTGGGATAATATGAGCAGAACTACTTTTATATTAATCGGAGCTTTATATTACATTTTTACAGTAATAACTATAATTTTGGTATTAAATTTAATTAACAAAAAAGAACAAAAAAAATATAAAGACGAGATTACAAATTTAGAGCGTGATAAAAACTTAATAGTTAACGCATCTATTTTATCCGAGTTAAATAAAGTTAATGCTTTAGTAAACAATGATACTATGCAAAAAAAGTATGATAATTGGTGTCTTCGTCTAAAAGAAATAAAAGAGATGGAAGTACCAAAAATTACTGATGCTTTAGTTGAAATAGAAGATTCTTTTGTGGAAAAAGACTATAAAACATTAAAGCAAAAAATAGCTTCTTTAGAATTACAAATCGCTTATGTTAAAACTAAATCAAACTTTTTATTAGATGAAATAAAAGAAATAACTTTAAGTGAAGAAAAAAATCGTGAAACAATAACAAAACTTAAAGCAGATTATCGTGCAATTCTTACAAAATATAACACCAATAAAAATGAATATAGTGAGGTTGAAAAACCATTAGAATTACAATTTGAGAATGTTGACAAATTATTTAGTGCTTTTGAAGTAGCCATGGATAAAAATGAATATACAGAAGTAGGAAAAATAGTAAAAGCAATTGACGATACTATTGGCAATTTAAAAATAGTTATTGAAGAGGCTCCTTCTATAATTATTATGGGTAAAAAACTTATACCAGCAAAGATAGAAGACGTAAGTAAGATAACAAATAGAATGGAAAAAGAAAATTACAATTTAGAATATTTAAATATTCCTTATAACATTACAGAATCAGAGAAAAAACTTAATGATATTTTTGGTAGGCTAAATGTTTTAAATTTAGAAGATAGTGTTTTTGAATTAAAAACAATTCTTGACTATTTTGACTCTTTATATCATAATTTTGACAAAGAAAAAGCATCCAAAAGAATATTTGATGATTATCAAAGAAGTATTTTATTAAAAGCAACTAAATTAGAGAAGATAAGTACTGATTTAACCAAAAAAATAGATGATTTAAAGTACAGTTATGATTTATGTGATGAAGATTTAAATGTATTAGAGAGCATTCATAATGAAATATTAGAAATAAAAGAAGAATATAACAACGTCATTGATATGCATCGTAAGCATACATATGCATATTCAAGACTTTCTAAAGAAATGGAAATAGTCAATTCTAAATTAAGTAAAGTAGAAGATAGACTAGATCAAACTTTAAGAAGTCTAGCCAGTCTAAAAGAAGATGAAAAAAGAGCTAGAGAGCAACTAGATGAAATGAAGCGTATTTTAAATATGGCAAAAATGAATATTAAAAGTTATAAATTACCAGTATCTCCCAAAAACTTTTACATTGAACTAGGGGAAGCTGCGGAAGCTATAAATATAATGGTAACAGAATTAGATAAAAGGCCAATTTCCATTAAGACATTAAATACAAGAGTAGATACTGCAAGAGATTTAACATTAAAGGTATATAATACGACTAAGGAAGCTATTAAAACAGCCAAAATGGCTGAAACAGCAATTGTTTATGGCAATCGTTATCGAGCAGTTCACAAAGAAGTTGAAGTAGGGTTAATTAAAGCTGAAAATTCTTTTTTTAAAGGTAATTTTAAAAATAGTTTAGAACAAGCTATAAATGCTATAAATATTGTCGAACCAGGAATACACAAGAGATTAATAGAGGAATATAAATAATGACATTAAAAGAATACATTTCCAAAGAAGACAAAAACAAAGTATATAACTTTTATAAAAGAGTAGTATTAAATCCAAAAGAATATGAAAGTATTACTAGAACAGAAATATATAATGAAATAATAGCACTTTATAAAAGTAATCCAGAAATTATCTTAAAGCTATGTACAATAGAAGAAATAGAAAGTTTAAAATCCTTAATTAATGAGAAAGACATTCATGACAATTATGGTTATTTAGAGTATGTTGTTGTAACTAATCTTAAAAATAACTATTTAATATTAAAGGAAGACAATTACTACATACCTGAAGATATTATAAATTATGTTAAAATGGCTTTAAATATATATAATGAGAAAGCATATTCATTTAAAGATGTAACAGATAGTGTTATTCTAGGGCTTACTAGAATATATAATGTTGTTGAAACAGAAGAATTCATAAATCTGTTAGCTAAAGCTTATATTAATATGACTATTAAAGATTTAAAAAAATATATTGAAAGCAACTCTAAATTATCTCATAAAATAGCAATTATAAAATATCAAAAAAAAGAATATGTTATATCTTTAGAACATTATTATTACAAAGATATTCTAGAATTAAAAAAAGAATATTACAAACTTAACGACTATAGTTTAGAAAGTATTATAAGTATCGGAAAATATAAAATAAATTTATTTGAAGAAAGAATTTTTGCATTTTTAAGTTTTTTAGAAAGTCATTTAGAGCCAAAATATATAGATTTAATTATAAATGATTTAGTATTATATGTAGGATTTAATTTAAATGATGAAGAAACATTAAATAATATCGCTGATAATATTACAGATTTATTAGAAGAAATAAAAAAAGCATTGAATTACATACCAATATGGACCTGCAATGGCAACACATTAAAAACCATTAAAGAAAATACAATTTTACCTGAGAAGAATGAACCATGTTTATGTGG
>CAOJKG010000027.1 GCA_948437815.1 uncultured Mycoplasmatota bacterium | reverse complement strand
AATAATTTACGAAATAATCCCATGTAATTCACCTTCCAAACTAAATTATAACATATCTTCCCCCATTTTTCCAAACAAATATCACATAAAAAAGATAATTAACGATGTAAATTATCTTCTACCTTAAACTTACTTTCATAAATCTTAATTTTTCGTGCTTTTCTAAGCTTTTTTAAATAATCTAATTTAGTATTACCAGGATGTTTCTTATCTTCATTTGAATCTAAATATTGCACATCCCCACATATAGCACAACAATGAATCTCTCTATCTTCAAAACTAATTTCTAAGCCACTAAAATCTAGAATAGATTCAACCTTCATAAACTCATAATCATGCCCAACATAACCACACATTTGACTTAATAGATCACACAGAAAAACTATTCGTTTAGTCAAATCTACTAATTCTTTTTCTATCATTTCAATACTTCTACCTTGAAAAGAACAATTTTGATAATCCTGCAAAGATATTACAACTAGTTCATCACTATCACCAAATAATTTAAAAGCTAAAGAAAGAAGAGATTTTAATAAATCAACTTTATCCAAAAGTATAAAAACCTCATTATGAAGACATCTTATTTCTAAATCCAAATTATTATAACTAGCTCTATCTCTTAATATTTTAGCTTGTGCTTCTAAAGACTTCGCTTCTTGAAGCAACGTAAAACGTGTATTCATATCACTTTGAATTGACGTGTAAGGTTCGCTCATAACCAAATTCCTCCCTAATTAATTGTATTTTATCATATCAAAAGCAATGATAATAAACAAGTATAAAATTAAAGACTTTACAAAAGTATAACAATTTCAAATAATAAACAAGTCTTTAATATTTAAATTTTATCAAGAGACTACGTATGGATTTGATTGCGTTCCTGTTCCTCCTGCTACAAAAAACGTATCAGACTTCAGATTTATTACTGGGCGCACACTAACAGCAGTATCGTCCGCGTTGGCGGCCCATAGCTGGCCATCGGTATAAACAAAGAACACGCTAGAGACTGGAGTGCTAGAAGTGCCATATGGAGACATGGTCCAGTAGTTCTGACCACTATATAGATAATATGAACTATTCGCTGTTCTCCATTTTCCTCCTGCCATTACTATTTCATCCATTGTTATTACTCCAATCTTTAATATATATACATCTCCTGATGGACAGCTTAGTGTTGGATTTACACTTGATGCACTTTTAACTCCACTTCTATCATATCCTGCGTAGCCAAATGTACTTGGTGGTTGGCTTGACCAACTATAACCTGCTCCTATATTTCTATCATTACAATATTTTCCTTCTGCTATCTTACTATCGTAACTTGCTAGATTACTATTATACCATGTTTCATTTTGCGTCTTTAAGTTTGATGCTGTTCCACCTGTTGTTCTTTGACTTCCTAATGTATATGTATATCCTACATATTCTGCTCTATTTTTATTCGGATTATATGTTTGCCTAGATATAGTTAAGCTCTCTGTTGTATTAGTTCCATTCGCATGACATGTCGCTCCATCATATATTAGACGGATACTTCCATCGCCGTTTATTCGAATAATTCTCCAACACTTGTTAGCAAACTTTACATAGTTGTTTGTTACTGCTCCTCTCCAGTAGTAGCTATAACCTCCATACACTCCATCTGAAACTTTATATACTCCTTCATCGGTTGTGGCTGCATTTACAAAATTTGGTGTTCCACTATTTACTGTTATATTTCCTAGTATTGTTTCACTGCCTGTTGACTGCTTATCAAAATATAAATAACACTTATCATTCTTTTTTAATTTACCTATTGTATGATTGCCATTTATTGTTTTAAGTACAGCTGTTGTATCTTTAGTTCCATTACTCATATTACAATAGCTTTTACTTTCATTTATTATATATCCTTCACTCGGCATATCATTTATTTCTGTATAGTTTGTTTTATCTTCACTTTTATACATTGCCATTATTTTAAAGTCATATGGTTTATAGTTTATTGTTCCTTTTGCTATTTCTATCTCTTCTGTTAATTTATACTTTGCTCTTGTTGTTGCAAATGTTAATGCTCCTCCTATCACACATATCGCTATTGCTCCCATTATTATTTGCTTTTTATGACTCTTCCTTAAAGTTTGAAATTCCATGATATACACCCTTTCTATTATCGCATTATAATACAATTACTTTTTATTTTCATTAAGTTCGACAAAACATGTCAAAACTTACCACATATATATTACTATATATTTATATGGTATAATTCTAATATACAAAAAGTATACAATAATATTGAGTATATTTCAATACAATTATGATTACATATATTTAAATCTATACAAAAAAGACTTGTCTTATTGACAAGTCTATCTTAATTTTATTTTACATTAATAATTCCATAATCATTATCTTTTCTTTTATAAATAACGGAAACACATTCTTCATCAATATTTTTAAAAACAAAGAAATCATGATTTAGAAGTTCCATTTGAAGTATAGCTTCTTCTTCGTCCATAGGTTTAGTCGTAATATTTTTTCTTTTAATAATATTTAAAGTATCTTCTTCAACTTCTGTATCTGTATTAATATCAAATTGAATAATATTTTTAAACTTATTATTAAGTCTAGTTTTATTTTTTCTAATTTGTCTTTCTAATTTATCAGTAACTAAATCTATAGCTGCGTACAAATCATTATGTTTTTCTTCTGCTCTTAAAGTAAATTTACTAGTAGGAACAGTAACTTCAATAATTTGCTCATCGTTTTTAACTTTAATAAGAATACTAGCTTTAATCTTACTAGCTTCTTCAAAATATTTATCAAGTTTAGACATTTTCTCAGTAACATAATCTTTTATCGCTTTAGTAACAACTAACTTATCTCCCCTAATATTTAATTCCATAAAATCACCTTACCTTTAAATCAATTATAGCATGAAAACATAAAAAAAACTACTAAATTAAATAGTAGTTAATTCTTTTTCGCAAACATCAACAGCTTGTAACCCTTTAGAAGTTTCAATTAATTTAAAATCAACAATAGCGCCTTCTTTTAAAGTCTTATAACCTTCTTTAATGATTGCAGAATAATGAACAAAGATATCTTCTAAATCGTTATATTCAATAAAACCGTAGCCTTTTTCATTATTAAACCATTTTACTTTACCTTGCATCATATCACACCTCGCCTTTCTACTTCGTACAGAAAACAACATACAGACCACTTCGGATCTTACTTGGTAACAATCTTTGGAGAAAAAATTGCAAGCAAATAGCCGATTTATTATCAAGCTATTCCAAAGATATCATATTTCAAAAATTATTAAAAGTTTAAAAGCATCAAACGCAAAATTATCTACATAAAAAATAGTTTACTGTCAGAAAGTAGTATTAAAAATATTTTTTAAACGCAAAACAAATTACTTTGAGTAAACCATATTTAATTATCAATATTATTGAGTTATAATAAGCACGTAATAAGGAAGTAAATTATGAAAGAAAAGTTTGTAAATTCATCTATTAAATTTATAAGTAAATATCAAGAATGTGATGATCTAAAAATTAAAAAATTAAATTATGGACTTCAAGGTATATATAATTTAATAGTTAAATTAAGCATTGTAATTATAATAGCGATTATAACAAAAACTATTAATCAAACCTTATTATTTTTATTATTTTATGCAGGCATAAGAACATTTAGTTATGGATTACATGCAAAAAGCAATTTAGCTTGTTGGATAACGACAATAATTATATATAACATCATACCATACTTTATAAAAAACATAAATTTTCCTATTTATATGAGTTATATAGCACTTATAGTAGCGTTAATAAGTATGATACTTTGGGCCCCTGCAGATACACCAAAAAAACCATTAATTAGAAAAAAAAACAGAAAAAAATGTAAAATAATATCAATAATAGTAGTAATTATATATACTATTATTATATTTATGATTAACAATACTATGATAACAAATTCAATTACATATGCACTAATAATTCAAAGTATTGTTATTAATCCATTAACTTATAAAATTACAAAAACTCAATTTAATAATTATAAATATTATAAAAAGAAAATTAATATGGTTTAAATTATTTATACATATATTTAAACAAATAAAAGAAGTGAAGGAGGTAACAAAGTATGGAATTTTTAGCTAACGTGTTAGAAAAAATCGCTGAAAGTTCATCAGCAACACCATATACATCTTGGTGGTTTTGGGATGAACCAGAATGTCCTGAAGAATTAATATAATAAAAATCAAGTTCAGTATGAACTTGATTTTATTTTTTGATTAAATTTTGCTATGGCTTCACCTACAAAATAACTATTAACAAATTTAACATTAACTAAAACCTCATTATTTCTCAAAATAAAATATAATCCTAACCCTCGCTTCTTACCTTTAGTTGAATAATGTATTTTGCCTATTTCATCAACATCTACTTTTTTCCCATCAAAAGTATTTTTAATTTCAATTTTAATACTATCATTATCTTCCATTAAATTAACAATTAATATTTTTTCTACACTATCCAAAGCAGATTCAATGGCATTATCTAACATTAAAGACAGCTTTTCTACCAAAACATTATAACGTTTAGGAGTTAAAACATCAAATATATCTTTAGTAAAATTATTAGAAATTTTAATATTTAAAATATTACTATAATTACAAAGTTTATGATTTATTACTCCATCCAAGCCATAAGGTAAGTCTAAAATAATATTTCGATAATCCATATTAGAATTAAAATCATTTACTAAATCATCTATTAATAATCTAGCATTTTTATTAGAAACTGATTTAACGCTTAATAATTTAGCAATTAAGTTATGTTTAAATATACTATATTCATCATCAATATTAGTATAAAAATTATTATTAACTTGCAGTGTTTTAGTAAAGATTTTACTTTCATACTCTAAATATTTGCAATGAACTAATAATAAGAATACTAATATTACAATAAATATTAAAACAAAAACTAAAATACTGATCGACAAACTATCAATATTTAAAGTTATTGCTACGCCACTAATAAAAACAAAAGCAAAAAATGTTATTACAAATAAATCTGTATTATTTATATTTGCCAAAAGATTAACAATATTATTAGTAAACTTTTTTATAAAACTAATACGTGAACTTAAAATAAAAAAGAATAATGAAACAATAGTTGGAACAATTTTAAATAAATAATTTCTCATATTAATATCTATAGCTAAGTATAAATATGAAATAATTAACATAGTTAAAAAATCAAAAACAGCTCCATATATCCAAATAAAAATAGTATAATATAAAATAAATTTAAATTTTTTAGGACTCAACAAATAAAAGATAACAGGATAAAATATGAAAAAGCTAAAGATATTTAACAAAGATAATTCAAAAAATCTTATAAAAGTACAAACAACAATATTTAAAACAAAAAGAATAACTATTTTCTTATTTATTTTTGCTTTTTCCTCAAATAAGCTAATGTAAAAAGAAATAATACCTATGGCAGCTAGAAAATTTGAAAGAAACCATACAACAAACTCTATCATTTAACTGAGTCCTTCATAAGCTTTTTTGATAAGAAATCAACTTTCATCCCATTATCTAAAATTATATAACCATTCTTATAATCTTTCTTTTCAATATGATCTGTATTAACAATACAAGATTTATGACATTGTTTAAATCTATCATCAAGCAAAGTAAGCATTTCTTTAATAGTCATATTCACTGTATATTTATTAGTAGGAGTTACTATAACTAATTTTCTTTCATCAGTATAAATATACATAATTTCTCTATAATAAATACTTAATTCTACAGTATTAACTTTATAATTAAACATTTTATTATCAAAATTTCTTTTAATTATATCTTTAATATCCTTTTTAAATCTTTTATCAAAATCATGAAACTTTTCAATAAAATCAAAAACTTCATATACACCTCTATGAACACTTTCAAACATACTATCATGATTAGTGATAAAAAGAATTTCATTTTCATAATCAGTATCTCTTATAAGTTTAGCAATATTAATTCCACTTATTTTATCATTAAGTTCAACATCTAAAATGTAAACTTTCCTTACATCTTTATTTTCAATTTCCTTTTTTAATTCTGTATTAAATTTAGAAAAACTTAACACTTCTTTATCTTCTTTAACAACCTCGTCTAATAAAGATTTTATATGAACTATTTCCTCTTTATCGTCATCGACAATAACAAATCTTATCATTTTTTTACTCCTCCATACCACACTTGTTTACTTTAGGCTATCACAAATAATTATAGTATAAAAAAATAATAATATCAATAAAAAAAAGAAGTAACACCCCTTATTTTTTCACTTTAAGTAAACTTTGTGTAATATAATTTTTATAATTTTCTATATAATAAGAATATACACTTTTTATATGTATATTAGGAATACTTTTATTTAAACCAAAAAAAGCAATATCCTTATCAAAAAACGATTTTAAAGAATTTAAAATAGCAGGAATATCTTTAAAATAAGTTAGATCTAAATATAAAATATCTTTTAAATAAATAATAATATAGCTTTCATTAACCTCTACAAATATAACATTCATATCAGGAAATAGATCTCTTATATCTAAAAAATCAACTTTAATAAATCCAAGATCATTAAAGATACTTTCCAAAAAGAATAAATCACCTATACTAAAATAACCATTATTGACAAAAGTTATATTATCACCAAATAACTTTGTTTTAATTTTTTCTTTTTTTAACATTTTATTAAATTCTTGCATAAAGACTTCTTTATTAACTATATATCCTTTTTGAATACAATTTTTTAAATCAACTGATATAATTCTATTTTTATAAACACAATGAAAACTACTTTCTACAATATAAACAATCATTAAATCACCCATTAAATTTCTTTTTTGTAGCTTTTCCCCCATTTATATGTCTAATTTTATTATGTTCTAAAAAGATTTTTTTAATCTTTAAATATTTATCAAAATCAATATATTTAAGATTTTTCATATGTCTATGTAAAGCAGATTTAGAAATATTAAAATAGCTAGCTGCTTCTCTAATAGTAACATTCGTTACCAAAATATAGTCTGCTTCATTCAAAATATTATTACACATAAAAACCCACCCAATAAAAACTATGTTAAAGGTGAGTTTAGTATCACTAATTTAAAGTAGTTGCATCCACATCATAAATAGATTCTGGATTAACTAAAGCTCCATTATAATAAGCTTCAAAAAGCAAATTATTTTTATTCTCAGTTATGTTATTAGCACCACTTACACCAATAGTTTGCCCTTGTATTAACATATCTCCTACTTTAACTTTTACTTCTCCTAAACTATAATAAATTGTTCTAAGATTAGTATTATGTTCTATTTCTACTACATTACCAAGTATATCATCAGCACGTACATTTAAAACTTTTCCACTTAGAACAGCTATAGCATCAAAAGCTTCATTATCTTTATAAAGAATACCTGTATTTTTCATATAAGTATTCTGAAAATAAATAAGTGAATTCTCTTGCTTATCTGCTTCTGAATTTACATCATAGAAATACTTATCAACACTAACTGTTTCACTATTATAAGGTCTAGAAATAATTGGCACATCATTAGGTTCACTTATAACTGTTTGAGTATCTCTTGTGATAATCCCAATTGAATATAAATAATCAGAATTAGATTTCATCATACTACTTACTAAATTAACTGCTCCAAACACTAACATTAAAATAATTACATACAATGTAGGTAATACATAACCTTTAAGTTTTTTTTGTTTCAACACATTCACCATCCTCTAATAATAAAGTGAACAAGTTTTAAAAAAATATACAAATTAAACATAAAACAATTAAAAAAACTGTAATATTTTCTAAAAAGTTATAATACTAGACAAAATATGACAATTTATGACTTAATCCTTATTAAGTATAGTAATTTAAAAAGAAAAAAATACTACTCAAAGTAATATTTTTTATAAATTAGATATTTCAGTATTTTGATAATAATGTTTTAAAATATTATCATAAGTATAACCTTCCTGAGCCATACCTTGAGCTCCATATTGACTCATACCAACACCATGTCCAAACCCAAGTGTTTTAATTATAACATTATCTACACTAACACTTATCTCAAAATCATGTGATTTTAACCCAAGTTTATTAAAAACTTCTCTTCCACTAAAAGTTTTACCATTTATGGTAATATTTCTTACATAATGATTAGTATCTCTAGATACATTAGTTATATTAATTACATCACAGCTTATTCCTAACTTACTACAAAAATTAGCTTTTATCATAGTTCTAGTTGAACTATAAGAGCTATAATTTCTATCCCATTTTGAATCAACACTAACTAAATAAGACTTATTTTCATTAAAAACATTAGTAGCATTATCTGTATATCCATTAGATATAGCAAAATAATAAGCAATTATAAGATTATCATTATAAGTTATAACTTGACCTTTTGTCGCATCCACTGCACTTTTAACTCTATTATAATAGTAATCAAAATCATTACCCCATTTACTTTT
This sequence comes from uncultured Mycoplasmatota bacterium, assembly GCA_948437815.1. GTDB lineage: Bacteria > Bacillota_I > Bacilli_A > RF39 > UBA660 > Caccenecus. Next base: position 2,760 of record CAOJKG010000027.1, on the reverse strand, counting down.
CATTTGTTCTACACTTAAATACACTTGATCGTTAATAGTTGTACTAAGTACATAATTATTTAAATTTTTCATTTTATACATAGCATAAGTACGACTAGCTACCGCTTGTGCTTTTAAAGCTTCCATATTAAAGGAAGCAGGCATTTCTCCAGCGACTACTCCAATAATATATTCTTCTAAATCTAGCGTATATGGATTGCTTTTATCTTTATTATTGCTAATTAAAACTGTTGGTTTAGAATCCTCAATAACTATTTTAGGCTCTTCTTCGTTTTTAACTGGTATCTCTAAACTAATATTTTCCAAAGTATTACCTTTTAAAACAGTTTCTGCTTCATTATCATAAGTAACTATGGTAATTGGAACTAAAATAAGTACTACTATAACTAATAATCTATTCATAATAGTCTCCTCTAGCTAATTATATGTAGTATTATTTAAAAATATTTATTCATACAAATAAAAAATTAGAATAATTCTCTAATTCTTTTCACAAAATTTAAAACGCCTTCCAAAAAGCCAGCTTTCTTATTATTTAACATTTGTTTTTTATTTTTTAGCACTTCTTTTTGCAGCCAAATAGGTAAATCATCAATACTTACATAAATATAGTCTAAAAAAGAAATGTAGTTTTCTTCAATAAACGAAATAAGTTTCTCCGAATTAGATTTCGTTAAGTAATGAAAGTAATTCAAAGATGCATCAAAATTTATATCAAATATTACATTATCAGAGCCAACTAAAAAAGTATTAAACCCTAGCATACTAAAATTAACAAAGAATTTAGTATTTGTGGAAAGTAAATTCCTTACATCTGTTTTGCAAAAACTAAAATCAGCCAAATATAAATTATAAAAATCAATTATAGCATCATTTAAATAATCCATATTTTTATCTAAAGCTTCTATTTTATTATCATTAATTCTAAAGCGAAATTTCACAGCACGATCAAATCCTAAAGTTAAAATACTAGAATTATAGTTAAAATCAACATAGCTGCAAAAAGAATACTCTCCCTTTATAGCTAATAAGACATTTATATATTCTTTTAAATTCTTTACTTTTTGATTAAAATCTTTAGCCTTATCACAATATATAGCACTTATATTCGTAAGGCTTACTTCATTATCTCCTACTTCCCCACAATTCATAAATGCAGTATATAAATAATTATTAACCCTGTTTTTACCAGTCTTTGAAATAAGTATCTTTTGTCTTTCTTTATAAGAAGAAACATCTAGCTTTTTAGATGCATAAAAAACTAACAGATTATCTGTTATTCTATAACAAATTTTTTCAATTATAATTTTAGGATTAGAAGCTATAATAAGTTTACAAACTTTATTAATATCATCCATTTTAACACCAGAAATACAAGTTTTAGATAATCCATTATTCTCTAAAGTTTCTACAATATTAATATCTCTAGATTTTAAATTAGTAAAATCCTCATCTATTCTTTTTCTCATAAAAACACCCGTAAGAGGTATTATAACAAAAATATTTTTTAAAGTCGAGACAAAACAGTTGTAAAAAACAGCTTAATTAAGTTATAATAATAAAAGAATAAGAGGGATAATATGAAACAACTATTAAAAAATATGAATATTAATAATAAACGTGTAATTTTAAGATGTGATCTAAATGTCCCTATTAAAGATGGAAATGTTTTAGATGAGACCAAAATAATAAAAAGTTTAGAAACAATAAATTATCTATTAAAAGAAAATTGTAAAATAATTATTTTAAGTCATTTAGGACGTATCAAATCTGAAGAAGATAAAAAACAAAACTCTTTAGAACCAGTAAGAACTAGTTTAGCAAAATTACTCAATAAAGAAATAAAATTTGCTAATGACATATTAGCACCAAGTACTAAAGAAATAGCATTAAATCTCCAACCTGGAGAAATATTATTATTAGAAAACACTAGATTTTTAGATATTCCTAATAAATTAGAATCGACATTAAATGAAGAAACAGCAAAACAAATTGCTGAACTAGGTGAAATATTTGTATTAGATGCTTTTGCAAGTAGTCATAGAGCTCATACATCAGTTGTTGGAATATCTAAATTTTTACCAAGTTGTTTAGGTTTTCTTGTTGAAGCGGAACTAAACATGTTAAATAATCATTTATCTAATCCTAAAAAACCTTTCACTGTAATTATGGGAGGAGCCAAAGTAAATGATAAACTAGCAGTCATCAAAAGTTTATTAACAAAATGCGACCATTTACTATTAAGCGGTGGTATTGCCAATTCATTTTTATATGCGTTAGGTTTAAATCTGGGAGAATCTTTAAAAAATGACAATCCTGAAATAGTAAGTGAACTACAAAATTTAATGTTAACATACAAAGAAAAGTTTGCTTTCCCTTTAGATGCGATTGTATCATCAACATACAATAATACAACTAATATTAAAAGTATTAATAAAATAGAAGATAATGATATTATAAAAGATATTGGGGCTAAAACTCTAACTAAATATAAAAATGTACTAGATAGTAGTGAAACTATATTTATAAATGGCACCATGGGTGTCTATGAAGAAAAAGAATTTAAAAATGGTACTACCGAAATTTTTAATATCTTAAGTAAATACCCTGAAAAAGTAGTTATAGGTGGTGGAGACACTATTTCGGCATTAAATAATTTAGGATTTAGAGGTAAATTTGAAAACATTTCTAGTGGAGGTGGTGCCACATTAGAATTTATAGCAAATGGCACTCTTCCAGGAATAGAAGCCATAATGGAGG
>CAOJKG010000026.1 GCA_948437815.1 uncultured Mycoplasmatota bacterium | reverse complement strand
ACTTATAACTGAAGAAATGATTATAGCTTTAAAGGAATGGAAAAAAACTAATGGATAATAAAAAATTTAAAATGATTGATGAAGAATTTTTGTGCAATGTTTGTGGTAAAAATGTAAAAACTTTAGAGTATACAGCAAGAGATCATTGTCCTTATTGTTTAGCTAGCAAACATGTTGATATAAACCCCGGAGATAGAGCTTGTGCTTGCTTAGGTGTTTTGGATGCTGTTGGAATAGAAAAAGGTAAAAAGGATACTTTAAAAATAATTTATAAATGTAGAAAATGTGGAATGATTAAGAAAAATAAAATGGCTATTGATGATGATTATGATTTGATTTTAAAATTATCTAGTAATCCAATTGACATTCATTGACATATATTTTTTGGCAGAAACGAATAAAATTTGATATAATAATATTTAAGAGGTGAATTTTATGGCTCTTTATTTAGATAAGCCTTTAGAATTAAAAGAAAAGTTAAAAAACGATATTGATTTCATAAGTGAAATTAATCCTAGCCTACCAAATGTTAAAATTGGAATACTTAATATTATGCCCACTTTAGAGGATACTGAAAGACAACTTATGATAGCCCTTGATAATCCCGTAGTTCAAATAGATTTAGATTTTATTTATTTAGATACTAAAATAGCGGATTTAGATAAAGTCGATTATTATAAAAAATATTATCATTCTTTTAGTGAAATAAAAAATAAATATTATGATGGAATTATTATTACTGGAGCTCCTTTGGAACATATCCCTTACCATAATATAGATTATATAGAAGAGTTAAAAGAATTCTTTAAATATACTAAAACTAATGTGGGTTCAACTATATTTTTATGCTGGGCTTCTCAATTTGGAATGCAATATTTTTATGGAGTAAATAGATCAAATCTTCCCGAAAAGCTTTCGGGGTTATATGAACATTATATTTTAAAAGAAACTCTTTTAGTTAGAGGTTTTGATGATATATTTCTGATTCCTCAATCACGTTATTGTAGTTTAATAGAAAATGATGTTATGACAAGAGATGATTTGATTCTTACTAGTAAATCTAATGATTCTGGACCTTACATTGTTGAGAGCAAAGATGGAAGTAAAATATTTTTAACAGGACATGCTGAGTATGATTTATATACTTTAGATAAAGAATATCGTAGAGATATTAGTAAAGGGTTAGATATCTTGCCTCCTAAGAACTATTATAAGGATGATAATCCTGATAATATTCCTTTATATAAATGGCATAGCCATGCAACTCTTTTGTATCATAATTGGGTTTATTATTATGTATATAAAAGCAAATTAGAAAATTTAAAATAAATAAAAAATACTTAACTTTTCTTGCTAAGTATTTGATATTAAATTTTAAACACTTAATCTATGTTGGGGTTAAGTGTTTTTATTATTGAAAGCTTATATTTATTTTTATACTTTTTAAATATTTTGAATGTTAATTATTTGACTAAAATAAATTGTTTTATTATTTTTTAAATGAATTGTATTATTGCTACTATTTATTTCAGTAATAATTGATTCATATTTTTTTATTTTATTTTCTTCATATATAGTTAGTTCAATTAAATTATGAGAATAGTAGGCATCCATTAATTCTTTATTTAATTTTTCTATTTCTTCTGGGAAAAGAGTAGGCTTAGAAATATGCTCATGTTTTTTGATATTATTTAGGACTTCTTTATTTGGTACTACAGAATTAAACGGTTGCCATTTTATAAAACCACGATCAAAATTCATGCATTATGACCTCCAATCTTGCCATTTCTTTCAATAATAGTAGAATCACTTAAAAGAGCAGAAGCATTTAGAATAGCATTTTTACCAAATTTATTTTTGATTTCATCAATTGTATTATTTAAAAATGTTTTTTCTTCTATATCTTTTAATGATTCAAAAATGTTTAGTTGAATACCTTGTTTATCACTAAGGGAACTATATGATATGCTTACTTTTCGGATAGGAAGGTTTTCATAAAATTTATCTTCAATCATAAGACATATTTTTAATATTTCTTCAACATTATCAGTAGGATGGTTAAGCTTAATACTATGGTAAAATCCACCACCAATACTTTTAGAATATCCTAAACCAAAGCCTATAATAGATGTGCTTTTATTGTTTTTTCTTAGTTTGGCACATAAGACTTCAACCATTTCACGAATAATAATTTTGATGTTTTCGCCATTATAATCTTTAAATAGTACTTGACTATGAGAATATGATTTTTCTTTAACTTTTTCAAAATCTTTAATTCTTGACATATCTATACCATTTGCGTGATTCCAAAGCTCAGCTCCGATTACGCCAAATTTATCTTTTAATTTATAACGATCGTAGTAAGCTAAATCTTTAATACTATATATTCCGAGTCTGTTTAATTTTTTTTCCATTCTAGGACCAATACCCCACATTTTAGATAAAGGGGAGATGGACCATAATTTTTCAGGAATATCATCATAAGTCCATTTAGCTATAAAGTCATCATTATGTTTTGCTTCGGTGTCCATAGCAACTTTTGCCATTAACATATTAGGTCCTATTCCGCAAGTTGCATATAAACCAATATTTTCTCTAATGTCTTTTAATATTTCGATGGCTAATTCATAATCAGTTTTGTTATACATTTTTAAATAATCTGTTACATCTAGGAAGCATTCATCAATAGAATATATATGTAAATCTTCACTAGATACATATTTTAAATAAGTATTTACAACTTCTGTGCTTTTTTTAATATATAAGCTCATGTGAGGTTTAACTATTTTGTATTTAATATTTTTAGGTATTTTATAAAGTCTACCACGAGAGGGAATACCTAATTTTTTTAAATAGGGGGTAACAGCTAAAGTTATAGCTCCCATACCTTGATTCTCATTAGCAACTACTAAAGGCACTTTAAAGGGATCTAAGTTTTGTTCTAAACATTCACAACTGGCAAAAAAACTTTTTAAGTCAATACATAAAAAATGACGATTTAAATAAACACTAGAATTTAACATTTTTATTTTCCTTTCTTGTATTAATTATATAACGAACTTACGTATTTATCAATATTTGTTATTTGGAAATTATTGGTATATAAATATTCATTTTTCTTGACTCGGGGGGGGGGGGGGTATGCTAAAATAAAGCAATTGAAAGAAGGCTATGGTTATGTCTGGAGATTTATTTTATGATACTCTTCCTAAAGCATTTCCAAAATCTGAGACTATGAGTTATTTTAGAGGTACTTCAACTTATACAAGAGATGATATTATAGTTGGCAATATGCGTTTAGTATCATCAATAGTTACTAGTTATAAGGTTAGCGATGAGGATAAAAAAGATTTATTTCAAATTGGTTTAATTGGGCTTATGAAGGCGGTAGATAAGTTTGATATTTCTAAAGGAACACAATTTGCTACTTTTGCTGCAACTTGTATTCAAAATGAAATAGGGATGTATTTAAGAAAAGCAAATAGGGATAATTTGGTTATTAGTATTGAAGAACCTATGCATACAGATAATAATGGTACTGAACTTAAAATAAATGATATTTTAGTAGATGAATCAGCTGATATAGTGGATAATTTTGAAAATAAAGAAGCAATAAATTTATTGAAAGAACTAGTTGTATCTTTAAGTGTAAAAGATAGTTTTATTGTAACTTTATATTTTGGGCTTTTTGATAATGAACCTGTAGGTCAAAAAGAAATTGCATTTAGACTTAATATTTCACAATCATATATTTCTAGATTAATTAATAAAATTTTGTCTAATTTGAAAGAGCTAATATTAAACCCTCCTAAACAAAGAAAAAGAAGAGGTAAGAAAGGAAATTCTATCTTTAAACTTTTAAAAGATTATAATAGAGATTTGGTTTGGGAAGTTATATATGAATTAAATGAAGAAGATAGAATATTATTGTATCTTAGATGTGGTAGAGATTTAGATAATCCTATTCCTAGTCCTTTTTGGAATGAAAATACTGCCTATAAATTTAATGTGAAATTAATGCCTAAAATAAAAAGAAAGTTGGAAGAAAAATTATGGTGGAAAGATCATAGTCCAAAAGTAGTGGAGTTAACACCTATGGAAAAATATAAAAGAGAAAAAATAAATGAAATTCATAATTTATTGATTAATATGGATATGGTAAATGCTCAAATTGTATTACATGATTATTTAGTAGATTCTAATCTTATTCAATATGAAAGCTTTCTTGTGTCTTTAATTATTCTTAGTGTAATGGATAAGGATTTTACATTTCAAGCTCCAATTAGAAATTTAGTGCTATTGGAAAATGGCTATGAATTTGATGCCTTAAAATATAAAGATTATTTTTATGAATCTTTAATAGACGATATAGCGCAAGCACCTCTTTATTTAGATATAATACGTTGTTTACAAAAATCTGAGATGAGTGATATTTCTGTAGATCCTTTAGAGAAAGCTTATTTAAGAGTTTTAGAACAGAAAAAATAACCTATCATTTGATAGGTTTTATTATGATTTAATAGTTTTATTAAGTTTAGGAATATAATCAATTTTTCCTATTAAGTAATCACTGGATATATTAAAGTATTTGCTATATTCTAATAAATAAGAAGTTAATATTAAGTTAGTGCTATGTTCATATTTGCTTATTAGAGATCGGGTTATTTCTAATTTTTGTGATAACTTATCCTGTGTTAGTTTCGCATTTTTCCTTAATGAGGTTAATCTGACTTTTAATTTATTTATATCTATGTCTTTATGGCTGTTTGGATAATTTTTAATATCTGTTAATTCTAATATATAATCAAATGAAACATTAAATTCATTACAAAAATCATTTAATCTACGAAGAGGTATTATATCTTGTTCTACTTCCCACATGCCATAAACACTTCTACTTACTTTTAAGATATTTGCTACTTCAAATTGTTTTAAATTATTTTCTTCTCTTATTTCTTTTAATCGCATATATTCCATACTCTCATTTCTTATTTTAATTATAATAATAAGTATTTAGAGAAAAAATAAATGTCGCAAAATGGAACAAAAATATTGAAAAACACTCAACTATATTGTATACTAGAAATATAACATAGGAAAATATAGGAAGTTTTGACAAGATTTGTCGAACGTAATGAAAAGTTTAATAAAAAGTTATAGAATGGAAAGAAGTTAAGGTGATATTATGAAAAAAATGGTTAAGATTTTGTTAGTAATTATAAGTATAGGAGTTATTTCAATTAGTTTATTAAATACTAAAAAAGAATTAAAAGAAAAAGATGTAGAAAATAAAAAGTTAGCAGTATTTATAAAACAGGAAGATGGTAGCTATAAGACTAGTACAAGTATACCTCAAACAGGATATATTTTAAATATAGAAAAAAGTACATGTAGTAATGGAGCAAAACCAACATGGAATAATAATGCATTAAAACTTTCTAATTTAACAAGTGAAAATACAAATTGTTATTTATATTTTGATGAAGAAGAATCAACAAAGAAATTAAAAGAACTAGGACTTGTAGCAAATACGACAACACCAGACTTTAGTCAAATAGCAACAGAAGATGAAGGGATATTTGGAGAAGAAGATGGAATGTATGGAGGAACAAGCTACTATTGGAGAGGAGCAGCAACAACTAACTATTTACAATTTGGTGGTTTTTGTTGGAGAATAGTAAGAATCAATGGAGATGGTAGTTTAAGATTAATATATGATGGCTCAACATGTCATGCAAATGGAACTTCAACAGCAGAAAACATAGCAGTAACAAGTCAAGCATACAATTCAAGTTATGATCGTCCGGAATATGTAGGATATACGTATACAACAGGAAGCCAAAGAACAACAAGTGGAACAGCAAGTAATGCAAAGACACAACTTGAGTCATGGTATAATAGTAATTTATCAAGTTATGCTGAAAGAATAGCAGACGGAAAATATTGTAATGATAGAAATGTACAGAGTGGTTCAAGTTGGACAGCAACAGGAAGTACATTCTATTATGCTGGATACAAGAGATTGCATACAGATTATGCACCAACACTAGCATGTCCTACAGGAGATGTATACACATTAAAGGTAGGATTAATAACGGCAGATGAAGTAGAGTTTGCAGGAGGAAAGAACGCAAGTAATACATCATACTACTTATATAATGAACAGAATTACTGGACTATGTCTCCGTATCGCTGGAATAGCAGTACCAGTTATGCTTACGTGTTCGTTGTGGGTTCGAATGGCTACCTCGGCGCCTACTACGCGAACGACACTCGTGGTTTGCGCCCAGTAATAAATCTGAAAGCTGATACAATAATTTCAACAGGTAATGGAACAATAGATAGTCCATTTGTAGTAGAGGGGACTGAATAATCATGAAAGATAAGAATAAAAGATTAATGATAGTAGTTGGGGTATTATTATTAATAGTAGGAGTATCTTTTGCTTATTTTGTAAGTTCTGTTTTAATAAATGGAGAAGGAGCAAAAACTAAGTTAAATACATCTTCAATAAATGGAGCAACAATAGAGGTAAGAGGAACACTTTCATTTAATGATTTAGATATATATCCAGGACATAAAACTATAAGTGGAATAGAAGTAACAGCAACAGGAGAAGGAGAATTTATACCATATAATTTAGTATGGAAAGGAACAAATAGTTTAAATACACCCCTTAAGTTTGAAGTATATAAAAGTGATAATGAAATAGAAGTGAATGTAACATGTAATAAAACAACAAAGATAGAAAATGGAGCTCAAATACTAGCAGAAGAATGTGAAATAAGTAATAAAGAAAGTTTAGGAAGTTCAATATATAATGGAACAATAAATAAGAATAGTGAAAAAGAAGTATTATCAAATGCAGAATTTATAACAGCAAGTAAAGAAGGAAAAAAAGCATACTATTATGTAATATTAGAATATCCGAATTTAGAAGAAGAACAAAACATAGATATAGGAGGAAGTTTTAAAGGAGAAGTAACAGTAGAAGAGAACAATACAAGTGCAGATATAACAATAGCAAGTATATATAAAGAAGAGAATGGAGAATACAAACAAGTAAGTAATATACCAGAAGAAGGATATATACTAAATGAAGAAAGAAGTACATGTAGTAATAATGCAAAACCAAAATGGAATAAAGAAACAAATAATATAGAAATAAGTAATTTAAAAGAAAGTGGAACAGAATGTAATTTATATTTTGATAAGCAGTCAACAGACAGTGAAACAATACTAGGAAATATAACAGTAAATAGTGGAACACCAAACTTTGTAAATGCAGCTGAGTCTGATGAAGGGGTATATAAAGTAAGTGATGGAATGTATGGAGGATATAGCTATTACTGGAGAGGAGCAGTAACAAACAATTATGTAAAGTTTGGAGGATTCTGTTGGAGAATGGTTCGAATTAATGGAGATGGATCAATCCGTCTAATCTATGATGGCACGACATGTCATGCGAACGGAACAAGCACAGTGGAAAGCATTGCAGTAACAGGTCAATCGTATAATCCAAATTATGATAGAAGCGAATATGTAGGATATACATATACAACAGGAAGTCAAAGAACAACAAGTGGAATAGCATCGAATCTAAAGACACAAAATGAAACATGGTATAATAACAATCTAGCAAGTTATGCGTCAAAGATAGCGGACGGAAAGTATTGTAATGATAGAAATACAGCCTCAGGATATAGTTGGTCAAGCCAACCAAGTAGCACATTCTACTATGCAGGATATGATCGAAGCGGAGCTAAGAGTGCATCAAGCGTAAGTTTAACACTAAGCTGTCCATCAGGAGATGTATACACATTAAAAGTGGGAGCAATAACAATGGATGAATTAGTAATGGCAGGAGGGAAATGGGGAACAGCCAATAGCTCATACTACCTATACAACGGACAGAACTACTGGACCATGTCTCCGTATTACTGGTATAGCAGCAGTGCTGCTTGCGTGTTCGTTGCGGATACGAATGGCTTACTCAATTGGGGCAGCGTGAACGACACTTATGGTTTACGTCCAGTAATAAATCTGAAGTCTGATACAATATTTTCTTCAGGTAATGGAACTTTGAATAATCCATATATTGTAGCAGAATAATAGTTTTATCTTGCTTATATAGCTTAATTATAATATATATGAGCAAGTATTTTGAAATTCCATTCGAGAGATTTATTCTCTCTTTTTTGTTTTTATGTTATAATTATTTTGTGATGTTTTATGAAAAAAGATATCGTTTGGGATAAAGAATATTTAAAAAGTATTAGTGAAGAAAGTTATAAAGAGTTTAATTCTAAAATTATTTTTACCAATTATGAAATGTTAGGTATTAGATTACCTAAACTTAGAATACTTGCAAAAGAAATATTTAAAACTGATTATAAAGAATTTTTAAATATTAATATTACTTATTATGAAGAAGCGATGCTTTATTTATTAGTTATAACTTTTATTAAAGATATAGATGAATTGATGCTATATTTTCCAAAAGCTTTAGATTTAATTGATAATTGGGCTTTATGTGATAGTTTTTGTGGAAGTTTAAAAATAGTAATAAATAATAAAGAATACTTTTTAAAAGTAATTGATAAACTTTTAAAGAGTGATAAAACTTATAATGTTAGAGTAGGGCTGGTTTTACTTTTAAATTATTATGTAAGTGAAGAGTATTTAGATTTAATATTTAAATATTTAGATAATATAAATAGTAATGAATATTATATAAATATGGCCGAGGCTTGGCTTATATGTGAGATATTTATTAAATATCAAAGTTATGGTTTAAAATATTTAGAAAATAATAAATTAAATAGTTTTACAATAAATAAAACAATTAGTAAAATTAGAGATAGTTATAGAGTAACTAAAAAAGTTAAAGATATGATTTTAGAATATAGGAGGAATTAATATGGATTATTGGAATGACATATATTGGAAAAATAATTTAAATAAAAATAAATTAGAAAATTTGGATTTTTTAAAAGATATTTGGGTTGATAAGTATAGTGATGTTATAAATCAAATACCTAAAGGAAAATGTTTGGATTTGGGTTGTGGAATTGGACAATATACAAAATATTTTAAAGATATAGGCTTCGATGTTATTTCTTGTGATATTTCAGAGGAAGCTTTAAAAACTTTAAAAAGTAATATTCCAGAAGTTCATATCGAAAAATTAGATATGACAAAAAACTTTCCTTTTCCAGATAAAAGTTTTGATTTGATAGTGGCTAATTTATCTATTCATTATTTTGATTATGAGGCAACAAAAAAGCTTTTGAATGAAATTAAAAGAGTTTTAAAGAAAGGTGGGTATTTTGTTGGCTCTGTTAATTCGGATAAAACTTATAAGTTTTTAATTGAACCTAAAAAAATAGAAGATAATTATTATAAGGAAATGGATCGTTTTGTTAGGCTTTGGAATAAAGAACAATTTGATGATTTCTTTAAAAAATTTAATAAGATAGTATTAGAAGAAGTTACAACAACGAGATGGAATAAAATAAAAATAATGTGGGAATTTATATATAAAATAGATTAGATTTTAAATTATTTCTAGGTATGATATAATAGATTTGAGTTGATAAAATGAAAAAAATGGATATTATTTATGAAGATAAAGAATTATTGGTGGTTAATAAACCTCCTAAACTTTTAACTATTAGTGATGGTAAAACAGATAATACTTTATATAATATGGCACGTAGTTATGTTAAAAAGCAACATAAAAGTAATAAGATATTTATTGTCCATAGACTTGATAAAGATACGTCAGGTGTAGTATTATTTGCTAAATCAGAAGATGTAAAAAAATATTTACAAGATAATTGGAATAAAATTACTAAAAGAGAATATTTGGGAATAGTTGATGGCTCTTTAGAAAATAATAAGGGAGTTATTAAGGAATATTTAGTGGAAGATAAAACTCATAGAGTGTATGCTTCTAATAGAAAAGTTGGAGAATATGCTGAAACACATTATGAAGTCTTAAATAGAAAATTAAAATGTACTTTAGTTAATATTGAAATTAAAACGGGTAAGAAAAATCAAATAAGAGTAGGTTTTAGTAATTTAGGACATCCAATAATTGGTGATAAAAAGTATGGAAGTAAAAATAATTGTATTAAAAGACTGGGATTACATGCTTCTAAATTAGAGATAAATATTAAAGATAAGAAATATGTATTTGAGGCAAACTTACCAAAAGAATTTTTAATTTATCAAAAATAATACTTGACCTTAACCTTAGGTTAGCGTTTATTATGAATATATGAAAGGGAGAAGTTATATGTTAAAAGTAGAAAATGTAACAAAATATTATGGGGATATAAAAGCAGTTGATGATTTATCATTTACTATCGAACCTGGGGAAATATTTGGACTTTTAGGGGTAAATGGCGCTGGTAAAACAACAACTTTTAGAATGATTATGGGACTTTTAGAACCTAATAAGGGGTCTATTACAATTAATGATAAAAAAATAGATTATAAGTTAGTTGAAAAAATAGGTTTCTTAACAGAAGAGAGAAGTTTACTTACAAAATTAACTGTTAAAGAGCAAGCAATTTATTATGGAACTTTAAAGGGAATGAAGGAAAAAGATATTTTAAAGAAACTAGATTACTGGTTAGATAGATTTGGAGTATCAGATTATAAAGAACGTAAAATTAAAGAATTAAGTAAAGGTAATCAACAAAAGATTCAATTTATTACAGCGATTATTCATGAACCTGATTTATTAGTTTTAGATGAACCATTTACTGGATTAGACCCAATAAATGTAGAAAGTTTTATGAGTGTAATAAGAGAATTTAAACAAAAGGGAAAAATGATAATATTTTCTAGTCATAGAATGGAACATGTGGAACTATTTTGTGAAAAGTTAGTTATATTAAAAAAAGGTAGAGCAGTATTAAGTGGTAATTTAAAAGATATAAAAAAGAATTATCAGAAAAAGATTATTAGAATCTCAGGAGATGTAGATATTGATAATTTAAAAAATACTAAAGGTGTAATTGATGTTATTAAAGAAAATTTAGAGATTGTGGTTAAAATAGAAAGTGATAAGTTTATTGAAAATGTTTTTGAAGTAGTAAAGAAATCTTCTAATATAACTAAATTTATTGTAGAAGATGCGTCTTTAAATGAAATATTTTTAAATACTATAGGTGAAGCTTATGAGAAATAAATTTAAATATTTGACTTTATATAGTTTAAAAAAGAAAATTGATACTAAATGGTTTAAAGTAGTAAATGTTCTTTTGTGTTTATTATTAGTATTTATGTTTAATATGGATAGTATTATTAAAGCTTTTGGGGGAGATTTTGATAAGAAAAATAAAATATATGTAGTTGATAATGTTGGTAAATATAATAGTTTTAA
>CAOJKG010000025.1 GCA_948437815.1 uncultured Mycoplasmatota bacterium | reverse complement strand
GTTTTAGTACCTATATTTTCAAAAGTTCCACTAGCTACACTAGTATCTCCATTATATAAAGACCATTTTAAATAAGAGCTTTTTAAATTATCACTTATATTAAGTTCAGTAATAAATATATTATATAAAGCACTGTTAACTTTAGCATCACTCGGAAGTGTTACACTAAAATCAGTATGTTCTGCTGTAGTAGTAATCTCACTATCATTAATTAGTCCAACTGCAGTTGCATTTATAGTTCTAGTTGAAGCAAAATTCATTACTAATTCTCCACTAGAGATTCTAACTTCTTTATTATCAGGATTTACCTCTTGTACACTATTTACAAAATAAGCATAAGACATACTAACACCAATAATAATTAAAGAAACTGTAATTATTAAAGCGCCTAAAATATAAATTTTAGTTGAACTTTGATTTTTATTAAACTCCATAATATTCACCCTATCTTAATAACATTATACTAAAAAATAATTATTTAGACAATACCCATTAAACTAAAAATGTAAATAAAATAATAATTATTAAAAAATGTATAATATTTTATAATTGGTTCAAAATAATAGCAAAGGGTGTGATTAAATGGAAACATTACAAAAGATAGCATTAATATTCACAGTTATAGGAGCTATAAACTGGGGACTTATTGGATTCTTTGATTTTAACCTAGTAACTTCATTATTTAAAGATGCATCAATGGTTACAAGAATCATCTATTCTATCGTTGGTATTTGTGGAATAATAAATATTTTATTATTATTCTACCATATAGAAAAAGACCCTAGATAATTAAAGGTCCATTTTCTTAAGTAAATTTTTAGTATGAGCTTGTTTTAAGTATCCCATATAACTAGCTTTTACTTGTTCATAATTAGGTGCGTTTATTTTCTTTAATTTACGCATCTTTTTTTTAATTCTTCTTTTAGTTTGAGGATTAATTTTAATAATTAAGCGTTTTCCCTTTAAGAAGTAATAATAACCTAAAAAACCAAACCCATGATTTAAATCATAAATATTAGTTTTCTTATTAAGTTCTAGTTTAAACTCTTTTAACTTTTCTTCAATTTCTTTTCGAAGCACTTTTAATCGTTCTTTATCATGATCAAAAATTACAAAATCATCCATATATCTAATATAATATTTACAATGTAATCTTTCTTTAATATAATGATCTAAATCATTTAAAAAATAAACTGCTAAAAGTTGTGAAGTCATATTACCAATTGGAAGGCCTTTACCTTTAGGATATCTAGGAATTCTTTTTAATTCTTCTATTTTTATCTCTTTATCCAAAATATTTAATTTACTTACTCTGTCAATTTCTTTTTTTACAACTTTATCAATTGCACTATTAACATAATCTTCATCAGTTGATTTAACTACATTTAAAACTAATTGAAAAACATCAGGATCATCGATAAATCTTTTGCATTTTTCTAAAACAAGTTCATGATCTATACTATAAAAATATTTTTTTATATCACACTTTAAAACATAAACTTTATCATAATTAAGTTTCAATTTATTAATATACATTTTAAGATATCTAATACCTTCTTTAGTCCCTTTACCTTCTCTAGTAGCAACATTTTGGGGTATCAAATGAGGATATATCCCCGGAGCTAAAATATATTTACTAATTAAATGATTAACGACCTTATCACTCATTATTTCGCTCATAATAATTCGATATTTAGGTTCATGAACTAAAAATACATTATACTTACTATGCTTATAACACTTATTTCTAAGCGCTTCTAAAATACTAATAATATTACTCGAATAAAAAAGTTCAAATTTATGAAGTTTGCCTCTATTTTTAGTATTAACTCTAATAATATGATACATTTCTCTTATTTTATCAATATCTACTATATCATCATATTTAAGATTTAGCTTCATTTTGCACCAAACCATAGGCTATTTTTCTAATTTCAACTATATACATCGCCGTTGATTCAAACTTCTTTTTACTAATAATTCTTTTTTCAAAAGAAGTAGCCACATAAAAATCTAACATTGAAAGTTTAATAATTAAATCTTTCAAATATTTAAGTTTAATTCTTTCTACATCACTAATACTATAAGAGAAAATAAGTTCAATAATTTCATACATATTCTTTTCCATATTTTGTTTTAAAACCATTTCACTTTTAGGATAATTTATAAGTTGTTTATTAATATAGGCAATAGTCTTTTTACTATTATTAAGTAAAGAAAAGTTAGAGTTCATCTACAAACTCCTTAATAAGTTTATAATTAGCTTCTTCTTGTTTAACTTTAACTTCAATACGTTCCATTAAATTATCAAGCATATTACCTATTAAAATATTAGATTTCGCTTCTTTTAGTTTAATATCATATTCATTAGTATTTTTCGTTTCTAAAACATAAGCATAATCATCAATAATCTCTAAAACATTAACATTATGTCTATTAAGAACACTTTTCACTTTCGCTTTCGCATTAAGAGGAAAACCTACTTTATCATCTCTAATCTGATAATTAAAAAAATATTTTAAGATATAAGCATCTTCTCCAAAAGAATAATAAAAGTTTCCAGACTTTACAATTACTACATAATTTTTATATTTACTTTTAAATTCTACATATTTATCAACTGTTTTCATATCATCCCTCCCACAATTTTGTAGTTAAGACCATACTGCTCATCATAACTAGATAAATATTTAATATAAAAATATGTTTTGTTTTATCATATCATACTCTCATATAATATAAATATATATTAGATGTCGTAATTTGTCAAGAAAAAGTTTTCTAAAAGTAAACATTATTATAATTTTATTAAAAATACATATATATTATTAATAATATTAATCATAAAAAAAGACTAATTAAAGTCTATTTATTTTCTTTCTCACATACCAAAGAAGCTTTTATTGCAGATTCCTTAGTCTCGCATGTAAATAAAAATAATTTATTATGACAAAACTTAGCATCTTTGATACCCGAAACTTTAGCAAGCTCTTCATCTCTTAGACCTGCCCAATTTTCTTTAAAAGGAACTTTTTTAATAAAACCTTTATAATGAGTTGGGACTGCTCTTGAAGCCCATCCTCCTCTATTAGAAGGATATACAACAAAATCTACATCTAAATTAAGATAGAATATAGCATACTCATATGGAATAAATTCATCTAAAACTAAAATTTTATTTTGAATATTCTTACTAAGTTCTCTAATTTTTTCTATAACTAGAGCTTTTATTAAAGCTTCCTCTATTATTCTATCAAACCAATACTCTGCAAAATGACAAGCTTTTAAAAAGCATTCATCTTCATCCTCATTATTATTCATCTTTGGTCTAAACATTTCAATTAAACTAGGAATAGTATAAACATTAAAATCTTTTTCAATATCAGCTTCTCCATTATCAAAAGCATCGATATTAGTTACTAACAAATAATCAAAAACTTGAAAAACATCTGTAGGATTACTAACATTTAATTTTTTTAAATATTCTATTCCATATTCTTGCCAAAGAAGCCCAAACCCACAGTAATGAATTCCATTATCATGTTTCTTATCATATCCTGCTTGATGGTGATCAAATCTACCTCTACCAATATCATAAGCTATTTTAGATGAATCATTATCGTCATAATCTTTTAAACGTATAACTGTTATATCTCCAAATAGTTTAGACATAAACACCGTACTAAAAACATCATCAGCATGAAAATTACCCGCATGTGTAACAAATTTAGCCTTATCTAAATCTTTAGTTAAAGTAATCATGCTCTACCTCTATATTCATTATTTAAAAGTTTTTTAGCTTCTTCTAAAACAAAGTTAAAAGTACCCACATAATCAATATTCTTACTTGTAACTAATGAATCAATTTTTCCAGGATAAAATTCACTCGCTCTAAAATGTGGTTCTGTAACATCATCTATTCTCCAAGTAATTTCAAAACCTTGATGCATTGTAATAATCCATAATAAATAGAAAGTAAAGACACTCATCATTTGATCTTTATTATGTTGTCCTTCTAAAAAACTCTCTAACATTCTAAGTAAAGCACTATTATCAATAGAATTATCACTTATATTTAATTTCATTCTTAAAAACTCATTTATTTTCTTTTCAATAACATTTATAGGAACTTCTCCAATATCTTTAAAACCATCTGCTTTTAAAGCATCTCCTATAAATCTAAAAATATCATTTGTAAAAATCATAATATCATTCCTTTACCACTTATTATATAAAAATCTTAATATTAAAGCAAGGAAAAAACTCCCTATAAGGAGTTTATCTACCATCTTTATAAACTAAAATTTGATCTGGTAATAAATATATTGTTTTATTAAAGTTTGTAAGTTTATCAACATCTGTTCTAAAAGCATCTGCTACACCTTTTAGTGTATCCCCATCACCAGTTATATAATAACTATAACCGCTCTTAGGTATCATAAGTTCTTGACCTGGATAAATATATTCATTATCTTCAATTCCATTCATCGCTGCAAGAAACTTAGGATTTATATTATACTTTCGAGATATTTCATATAGGTTATCTCCTTTTTCAATTGTATAATATGTAAAATATTTATTTTCGTCCACTTTTATCACTCCTAATATTAAGATATGACAAAAGTCCAGATTGGTTAATTTATAAATATCATATTATTACTATTAAAATTCCATTCAAAATGTGTAAGTAATTTTTCTTCACCCATTAATTCATTAAAATGATATAAAGTAGAATCTTTTAAATAGAATATGTCTTTATCTTTAATTCTCACGATATTACTTACATTATCTGCGACTAATTTTTTTATATCACTATTTATATAATTAAGATAAATCTTATTATCTATAAAAGTATATTTATAATTAGTTTTATAAGAAAATTCTTGTTTTTTATTTATTAACGTTTTAATATTAGCATTTTCCCAAATTCCATTATTTAGTATTTTTGCTTTTATTTTATCAATTTCCCCTTTTTTAGCATCAAACTCATACATAATACTTTCTTTATTATCCACAATATAAAGATTATTTTTTTGATAACCAATAAAGTATGAATCAAAATAAACATTTCTATCTATCTTTTTCTTTTTTAAATTACCATTTTTAAAATCAATAGTATAGTAATTATTAAAAGTATATTCTGCTGTATAATCAGGAATAACCAAATAATCCATTGTATAACCAGCTAAACTAATATTATACATTTCTTTATCTAAAATATTAATTTTCTTTTTTGTATCTTTATTAATAAAATAAAAACCATTATAATTCCATAATAAATAAGTAAATTTGTCATTATATATTTCATAATCTTCATAAGTATCAATTAATTTATTCTCTTTTTTTAAATATTTTGCAATCATATTTTTTAAATCTTCATTAACTAATGAATAATGTATATTTTTATCATCTTGCATACATATCGGTTTAAAATCAATTTTTTTACTTAATGGTAATAAGCAAAAATTATTATTATCATCTTTAAAAACATCTATTTTAGAAACGAGTTCTCTATCACTAGAATATTTATCTTCACTCAAAAAATCCAATAATTTATCATCTTTTTTAAAAGTAAAATAATAGACTTTATTTTTTTTATTATATTTTTCTGTTACTTCTATATTATCAACATTATAAATTTTTGTATAATTTTTAGGTAAAATCAAAAATATTATAAATATTAAAAATACTAAAGCAAAACAAATTTGCATTATTCTTAACTTTTTTTTAGACAAATTTTTATTCATAAAACTAATCTTCACCCTTTAAACTGCGGGCATACTTCTTTTTCTCTTCCATCATAAATTCTGTAATTTCCGTTTCAATTTCTCTTAAAGAATCTTTAGATAAATTAGTAATTACAACAACTTCTTTAACAGTATCAATAGTTATCTTACCCCATAATAAGCCTTGATACACTTGCATATCATTATATAAATCTGGTGTAATACTACTTAAAAAATATCCCCAAACTACTCTTTTTTGCCCGATTAAAATTCTTTTGTTAGTAATAGCAATAACCGCTGTCGAAGTTAAATCATAAAATTTATCATTCTTTTGTCCGGCGAAAGCATATTTAACATATTCCCCAGGATTTAAATGTTGTTCAATCACATTTGCATGTTTCTTTAAACGACACCAAGTTACTCCACCTGGAAATTTTTTCTTATATAAAGTTACATGATCATATACTTGACCCATATCTACCACCAATTTTATTTTAAACTAATTTCTTCTAATTTACAAGTATTTAAGAAAAGAAAAAATAATACCCTAAGATATTATTTATAAATTTTCATTATTAATTATTTTTAAAGGATTTAGATATAACAATAGATTTAATTTATCACTAGTTAAAACTTTTCTTAATTTTCTCATACTTTTATCAAGCATATTGATATCACTTATATGATGAAAATCAGTCGCTAGAACTTTAACTTTATTATCCTTTAATAACATTTTAATTATTTTTTTAGCTCTATTACCATATTTACCAGCAATACTTTCAATATTACATTGTAAAATACAATTATATTCTAACAAGCTATCTAGCCTTTTATAATTATCTTTAAAATAAGAATAACGTTCAGGATGTGCAATAACTGGTATCAACCCATAATCATTAAGTTCACAAACAATATCTTCAATATAATGTAATGATTGATTCATAGGAAACTCTATTAAAATATATTTACTTTCATTTAACGTTGTAATTTTACCAGTATTTAGAAGTTCAATTATTTTATTAGAAACAAAGACTTCATTACCCAAATACAAATTTACATCCATATCTTTTGTAGCTTTCTTTATTTCTCTTAAAATATTTTTTCTAGATATAACATCACTTTGATATTTTGACTCTGGAATATAATGACTAGTAAGAACAATATCGGTAACGCCAAATTTTCTTAAATAAGAAATATTCTCTACAGCCTCTTCTATTGTTTTAGCCCCATCATCAACCCCAAACAAACTATGGTTATGAATATCAACTATTTTATTCGTAATATTTTCCATAATAACCACCGTAATATTTATTTTTCTTTACTTCGGTATTATTTAAAACTACACCTAAAATATTAGCTCCAACATTCTCTAGCTTTTTCTTAGTATCTTCTACTAATGCAAATGAAGTTGATTTTTCTTTTGTAACAATAATTACTCCATCTACCAAAGTACCAACAACCAAAGAATCAGGCAAACCATTAATTGGCGCTCCATCAAAAATAACAATATCATATTCATCTTTTAAGATTTCTACCAATTGTTTATTTTTATCAGAGTTTAAAAGCTCACTAGGATTAGGTGGAGTAACTCCTTTAAACATAATTTCTAAATTTTTAATTTCAGTATCATAAATATAATTACGATAAGCTTCATCAACATCTTTTAAAAGTAGATTAGATAAACCCTTTTTATTATGACGATTAAAAATAGTATGTTGTCTACCTTTACGAACATCAGAATCTACTAATAACACTTTACTACCAGAATCTGCAAAAGCAACAGCAAGATTAGCAGCAATAAAGCTTTTACCCTCACTAGGAACACTACTCGTAACTAAAATTGTTTTAATTTTTTTATCAACAGATGAAAATTGCAAATTAGTTCTTAGTGTTCTAATCGCTTCACTCATTGAAGATTTAGGGTCGCTTTGAATAATTAATTCATTCATTATTTATTTCCCCCTTTTTTCTTAGTATATTTAGGAACTGAACCTAAAACTGGTAATCCTATTTTTTGTTCAATATCCTCTTCGGTTTTAATAGTATCATCAAAATAGAAGAATAAAGCTACAATTAAACTACTAATTAAGAAACCTAATCCCGCTCCAATTACAAATTGTTTTAAGACATTAACATTATAAGGTTTTTCACTTACTTGAGCTTCATCTATAATACTAATATTTTCAATACTATAAATATCCACAATTTCTTTTTTAAACACAGTAGCTATCTCATCAGCTATACTTTTTGCTAGTTTATTATTTTCATCATAAACAGATATAACAATAAGCTCAGTATTTTCAATACTACTTACTTCTACATTTTTAGTAAGAGTTTCATAATTGATATTAATATTCATATTACCAATAACTTGTTCTAGTATCCTTCTACTTTTAATTATCTCACGATAAGTAGGCACTAAATTTTTATTTAAAGTAATATCATTTTGTGTAATAGTCGCATTATTATTATCATTTTTAGTTAATACCAAACTAGTCTTAGACTCATAAATAGGTACTTGAGTTGAAAAAGTAAAAATATAACTACCTATAAATCCTATAACTACGAATAATAACACAAATAAAATCTTGTTTGAATAATAATGTAAAAATTCAAATAAATCTAATTCACCCATAATAAATATTCCCCTTTTTTCTAAACATAATCATATCATAAAATAACCACTGTGTCAAACAAGAGACAAGAAAAAAACTCATCCTAAGACAAGTTTACATTCTATAATAATTATTCTATAATTTCAAAATTATTCTCTTTAATATAACTTATAAAACGTTCTTTAAAAGTTTGTAAATCTTTTTGTTCTAAAGTTCTATTATCATTACCAAGTATATAACGAATAGTATATTTATTTTCATAAACCCCTAAAAGCTCACAAGATTTAATAAGTTTACTTTTAAATTCATCTAAACAAGTTTTTAAATCACTATATTTTTTCTCATTAAGAATAATTGTATAATCTAAAGTAACAGTTGGATACTTACTAGTTTCTTTTGCAAGTTTACTTTCTTTTTCCAATTTTACGAAAGTATCAAAATCAATATCAATAGTTACTACACATTTCTTTTTAGATAATTTATTAGTAAGACTTTTATTTAAAACATTAATTTCGCCATATTTACTATTATCTAGCATAATATTCTTACCTAAAGCTTCATCATAATATTTCTTTTCATTAACATTATTAGTAAAATTAATATTTTTATCTTTAACAATTTTAAATAAATATTTAACAACATCTTTAGCTTTATTATAAACTCTCTCCAGTTGTTTTTCTTCATTAGCTAAAATTATACTAAGAACTCTTTTATTTTCATTATTTTTAATAATAGTTCCAATTTCAAAAATTTCAAAGTTATTATAATTTTTAAAATTTTCATTAACAATATTCATTAACGATAAAGACATATCATCACGTAGAATATTATTAGTTTCTTTACCTATTAATTGAACATTATTAATCTCTAAATTAAATTCTTTTAATAAATTAGTATCATACCAAAGATAGCTATTAACTTCATGCATATCATATTTTGTCGCAAGCATATTTTTAACACTATATTCTTGGTCGAAAATATTTTCATGAATAGTTGGAATTAAATCAAGTTTTAAAGGTTTAGGTGTAAAGTTTTCTAAGCCATAAATTCTAGCTATTTCTTCAATTAAATCTTGTTTTATTTTAATATCTTTAGTCGCTCTATAACTAGGAACTATAACTTCTATATTATCCTCTGTAACATTTACTTTAAAGCCTAAAGTTTCTAAAATATTTTTTACTTGATTATCTTCTAAAACTCTACCCATATAAATATTTAAAGTTTTTTTATCAAGAATTATTTTTTCTTCACTTACCGGATTTGGATAAATATCTGTTAAATTAGAAGCAATAACCATATCTGGATTTTCTTTACGCAGTAAATAAACCAATCTTTTTATGGCAAAATCTGTCATATTAGGGTCTAAGCTTTTTTCATATCTACTACTAGCTTCAGTTCTAAGACCAAGCTTTACAGCAGTTCTTCTAACACTTCCCGCATTAAATGTAGCAGATTCTAGTATTGTACTTGTAGTATCGCTTAAAATTTCACTATCAAGACCACCCATAACGCCCGCAATACCAAAATATTTATTACCATTTTTAATCATTAACATATCTTTAGTTAAAGTTCGCATCATTCCATCCAAAGTTGTATATTTATCCCCTTCAATAGCATTACCAACTTCAATATTTTCCACAACTCGTGAATCAAAAGCATGCATAGGTTGCCCTAATTCTAGCATTAAATAATTAGTAATATCAACTAATAAAGAAATAGAACGCATCCCAACATAATATAAAAATATTTGCATATCAAGAGGAGTTTTATTATTTAAAATATTATCCAATTTTAGTCCACAATATCTATAGCATAATTCGGGATTATTAATAACTATATCTAAATCTTGTTTATCATTCACAATTTCTTCAACTTCTAAAGGTAATAATTCATGATTAGTAATCGCACATATTTCGCGAGCAATACCATAATGCCCCCATAAATCTGGTCTATTAGTTAAAGATTTATTATCTATCTCCACAATTATATCATCAATTGGTAAATATTCTTTAATATTAGTCCCGTTTGTCCATTCTTTTGGTAAATCTAAAATTCCATCATGATTATCACTTATTCCAATTTCTCTACCACTACAGCACATACCATTAGAAAGTACCCCACGAAGAGGTCTTGATTTGATTTCCATTCCATCTATATGACCACCTACTTTAACATAAGCTGTTTTAAGACCTACTCTAACATTAGGTGCCCCACATACTACTTGAATAGGTTCTTTTTCTCCACAATCTACTGTTAAAATATGCATATGGTCACTAACAGGATGTTCTGTACATGTTAGTATTTCAGCAACAACAACAGAATCAAAAGTATTACCTACTTCTCTTACCTCTTCAACTTCTGCTGTTCTAATAGTGAATTTTTCCCATATATTTAACCAATCTATATCACTACCATTTTTAATATAACTTTTAAGTTTATTACAAGATATTAACATAATTTCCCTCCTAATCTATTTCAAATTGTTCTAAATAACGAATATCTCCACTATTTAAAACTCTAATATCATTAATTTTATATTTCATCATTGCAAGTCTTGTTAAACCAATACCAAATGCAAACCCAGTATATTCTTCTGAATCTATTCCACCAGCTTTTAAAACATTAGGATGAATCATACCACTACCAACCATTTCAATATAACCACTATTTTTACAAGTAGGACATCCCTTCCCACCACATATTAGGCAAGACATATCCATCTCATAACTAGGTTCTGTAAATGGGAAAAAACCAGGACGAAGTCTAACTTTAACATTTCTTTTAAATACTTCACTTAAAACCTGTTGCATAACATACAATAAATTTTCAATAGATACACCTTTATCAATAACCATACCTTCAATTTGAAAGAAAGTATTTTCATGATTAGCATCTAAATCTTCATTTCTAAAAGTTCTACCAGGAGCACATATTCTAAGTGGAGCCCCATAATTTTCCATCGCATGAATTTGATTATCACTAGTTTGTGTTCTAAGAAGCATACCATTATTTAAGTAATAAGTATCTTGCATATCGCGAGCCGGATGGTCTTTAGGAACATTTAAAGCTTCAAAATTATAATATTCACTTTCCATTTCTGGACCACTCACAACCGTGAATCCCATTCTTTTTAAAATATCCGTCACTTCTTTAGCAACAATTGTAACTGGATGTAAACTACCTTTATTTAAAGCATATTCTGTACTATCATCAAAGCTTACATTAGATTTATTTTGTGCATCTTCTAATTTTTGATTAACTAATTCTTCCATTTCTTTTTTAGTAGAATTAATAAGACTTCCATATTTCTTCTTTTCATCAATACTCATATCTTTTAAACCAGATAATAATTCCTGAATTTCACTTTTCTTACCCACATATTCTGA
>CAOJKG010000024.1 GCA_948437815.1 uncultured Mycoplasmatota bacterium | reverse complement strand
TCTACTTTACCATTTTTAGCCGCTATAACAAAAGGCATATAAATTCTTTTTTCATGAGTATCATATTCTTTACCATCTTGAGTAATAACATAATCTCTTAAGTAATCCTCTAAAAAATCTAATAATTCATAGTAAGCATCTGTACCATTTACAGTTTTAACTAATTTACCGTTTTGTACTTCAAAACTATCTTTTTCTTTATCTAAATTAAGATAATATACTGTTTTCATATTAGTATCTTTAGCTGCATCAAATAATACTGGAACTGCATTTCTACACCAAGGACACCATTCTGCTCCTACATAAATAATTGCTGTTTCATTTTTTAAAACTTCTAATGCACCTTTCGCATCTACATATTTTATCGGATTATCCTCTGGAATTGTTACACTATTATATTTAGCTCCATCACTTTCTCTAATAGTACCATTCAAGCTTTCATATTCTTCTTTAAATTTAATTGCATCCGCAGTTGGCGTAGGTTTATTTTCTTCTTTTTCTGGCTTTTTAAAAGCTAAAAATCCTCCTATAACTAACAATGCAATTAAAGCAGCTGCACTTGCTAATATAATTTTTTTATCCTTCATAATCTACTCCTCCTTAAACTTAAGTATACCAAAAATAAATAAAACTTAAAATATTATTTTTTTAATTTCTAGTATTTTTTAAATCTCCTTTCTAATAAAAATAATATCAAAAAATAATTAAAAACAAAAGAAACGCAATGTAGTATATACTAAACTTTGCGTTTACTTATGCTTCACAACTTATATCTAACTGAATAGGTATTTGATAAGTTATTATTTTATTATCAATATTTTTAACATTAATTCTTAAAAATAAATTATTACAAAATTCTTTAGCACAACTACATTCATAGCTATCTATATTGAATTCTACCCCTTTTAATAATTCAGTTAAAAGAAACATATTTGTTTTTTTATCATTAATATCTCCATATTTACTAATTATTTTTTCTACAGAATCATTAGATTCATATAAAATACATTCTATACTTTTATATTTTTCTTCATCTTTCCCATCATAATTAACTTCTGAAATATAAATTGATTTTTTATCTTTAGAATAAGCCATAACTCCTTTAATTGAAAAATTATCATTATCCGTAGCTAAACTTGAAAAATAAAAATCTTCATGTTTATTGTTTAAAAATACTATTGTTCCTCCAAATAAAACAATCATTATTAATAATATAATAAAATAAAAAATATTTTTTCTTTTATCTTTCTTATTTTCTTCTCCCGATAATATTTCCTCAATATTTATATTAAAAACTTCACTTAATTTTTTTAGCATTTCAATATCAGGAATTCCTCTACCATTCTCCCATTTTGAAACGGCTTGATTAGTAACATTTAAGATACTAGCTAAATCACTTTGGCTCATATTATTTTCTTTTCGCTTACTACTAATAAACTTACCTATCTTTATAGGATCCATAATATTCACCACCAATATTAACATTATAAATAAAAAACATACTTTTATCAAGTATGTTTAATTTTAATTTGGTAGCGACGAGAAGATTCGAACTTCCGACCTGCCGGGTATGAACCGGATGCTCTAGCCAACTGAGCTACATCGCCATAAAAGTATGCATTAATAAATGCATTACTAATATATCATTAAACATCAGCAAAGTCAATATTTTTAAATCTATTTTTATTTTCTCAATTCTCTAATTAATTTTCGATTATTAACAACTTCAATATTACCAGCATGAGGTATAACTATAAATTCATTACCAGTTATAACCTCTCCGTCTATTTGGCCATTTAGAAGATTCATTGTTTCTATGTGTATTTCCTCATCTGTCATAAACATATCAACCTTAGGATTTTCATCACAAATACCTTCCATAACTTCTAACCAAAAAAAGGTTTGTAATTTTGTCATATCTTCTACCATAGTAACACCTACACTAGGACTATTTATAAAAACTCTAGGAGCAATCTTATATCCTCCTCTATAATAAGACCCATTACATACTGCTAATAAAGTATTTTTTTGAAAGAAATAATTAACTCCCATAACTTGATTTCGATATTTAAGAAAAGTATATAAACTATTTAAATGATAAAGAAATTTTGGAGGTAAAGGTAAATTTTCAAACTTTTCTACATTAGCACATATATCCGCATAAATACCTAGACTAAAAACATTAAGTCCATATTTTCCATTAACACTCATCACATTAACATTTAAACTATCACTTCGATATTCATCTAAACTTCGATAAAAATCATTATTATATCCAACAGGAATAACTCCTAATTTAGCTTCTCCACTAATTAAGCCATTTAATACTACATTAATTTCTTTATCACCACCAACTGCATAAACAATATAGTCGCCCTTACTACACTTCTTGGCACACTCTAACAATTCTTCATTACATCCCACAATAGTAATAGCATAACTATCATATCCTAATGTTTGACAACTAGCATGTATTTTATTAACTAAAAAATTAATATCATCACTTACATTCTGACTTATTAAAAATATATGTTTCAAACTTATCACCTAAAGTTATGATAACATAAACATCATAATAATAAAACTAGTTTTCTAGACTTTCACTGTAAATATCACTAGTTTTATTAATAGTTCCATTATAAAAGCTAGGAACTTTTCCTTCAATCATCATCGAAGCTATAACAGCATCATATTTAAATGTTATATCTTTAGTAGCAAATGGAGCCATAATTTGATTATGAAATTCAATAAAAACAAACACTTCTACTAAAGCATTATTTAAACCATAATTTGTTATTTTTGTTTCCAAATTAGTTAAAATCGACCCTACAAAATTAACCTTAACTGGAACTTTTGGTCCTATATTATAAAAATAATTATTATTAAATATACTGCCAATTGGAATATTAAGTATTATTCCATTAGTTTTATGACTAATACTCTTATCAAAATAAGCTATTTCAATATCACCTTGTTCCATATCTTCAAATGAATCTGTAAGAGTATTAGAAATACTGTCTAAAATTTGATATGCGATATCCCAATTAAAATCAACATAAAGTATTTCATCATTTTTATTTTTAGTTATTATTAAAATATTTTTTAAAGTTTCTTTATTAAGCAAATCATGATTTATTTTATTTGTAATAAAACTATAATTTACTTTATTAATCTCTGCTTCGCTAATTTGAATAATATTTTTGCTAATTTTAGATGAAAATTTAAAAAATAAAAAAAATGTAAAGCCAATAATAAAAACAAATGTCAAAAATAAAATTTTACTTAAACATAATATATTATTAGAATTACATTTTGATTTAAATTTACTTTTCATATTAAACTATATGCATTAAAACCAATTTAGATTTAAAAATTTATTTAAAAATATAATTAATCCTGCAATAAAAATCAGACTTACTATAATTATAACTGCATATATTAACGCTCTACTAGATTTCACTTCTTTTTTCAATTCATTAAAATCATCGAAATCACTTTGAGTGAATTGTAAAGTATTTGTTAACTCTTGATTATTTTTTCTATCTTCCTCCATTATAAGAGGTTTAATTTTATCTGCTTCTTCTAAAGACATAATCGGAGATGTTTCTCCAATACTTTCGGCTTCTCTTGCTGCTCCAACTATAACTGTATCATCACTACCTTTTAACTCAGTTAAAATATCTAAAGGATTAACTTCTTTTTCTATTTCAGATTCTTTTATTTTTTCTTTAGATATCAACTCTCTAGCTGTAATTGTATTTATTAAATCCATAAGCTCATTATGTTCTTTTTCGTTGCTAATTTCTTTCTTTTCTTCATCTAAATCTAAACTTGTCAATATATCAAATTGTGTATCTCGAAGTTTCTTTAATCTTTCTTTTTCATAATTAACTTCTTTATCACTTCTAGCTCTTTCAAGAATAGCATTAATATCATATTCTCTTGTTTCTTCTAAATTAACATTTAATTCTTCTTGTGGCTCTTCTTCAAGTAAAATGCTTCTTCTTTTTGAGCCCTGATTATATTTATTATCAAGAATTTTTTTTATATGTTCTACATCAATATTTTTAGCATTATCTTGCAAAATAGTCGCATTTGTATCTATTTTATAATCTATATCTTCTATATTATCCATATTATCATAAAGATGCAAATTTTTCTGTTCTCTAAGAAGTGTATTAGAATCTCCATCATAATATTTCTGCATTCTTGTTTTCATGAACCCACTTTCCTTCAAAAATAATTTTAACATATTTTTATAAACTTTAAAAGTCTTTATCTTTGCAATTTAATAAATATCTGCTATAATTGTTTTGTAAGGAGAATTAAAAATGAAAAAAATTAACGTTAGTGAAGAAGCGTGTATTGGATGTGGCGCATGTGTTGCTATAGATCCAGAACACTTCGCTTTTAATGACGAAGGCTTATCACATGAAATAAGTAATGAAAACTTAGAAAGCGCTGAATTAGCAAATGCTATCGACTCTTGCCCAACAAGTGCTATAAACATTAAAGATGGCGAAGAAACTTGTGAATGCGAATGTGGCGACAATTGTCAATGTACTAAAGAAGACAATTGTGGATGCCATTGCTATGAAGAAGAAAATTGTGATTGTGGCACTGAATGTGATTGCAACCATTGTCATTGCGAAGAAGAGTAATTCTTCTTTTTTTAATTTTATAAAAGAAGATCTTTTTTAATAACAAAAAAATATCTCAAAAGATATTTTTATTTCAAACTATATAATTTTTTAACTTCCTTAATAGAAAGTTCTCTATATTCCCCGCTTTTAAGGCCTTCTGTAGTTAAAAATGCTATTCCTACTCTTGTTAGTCTAATAACTGGCTTTTTAAGTTCCTCAAATAATCTTTTAACAATATGATTACGACCTTCAACTATTGTTATTTCAATTAAAGATGTACTTTTTTCATAATTCTTTTCTTTAATCTTAAATCTTACTACATTAACTTTTCGATTATCAACTAAAATACCCCTTTTCAAACGTTCAACATCATCTTTATTAAGTATTCCTTCTATTTTAGCAATATAAGTTTTTTCAATATTATTAGATGGATGCATTAAAATGTTAGCAAGTTCCCCATCATTAGTAAGAATAACTAAGCCTGTTGTATCATAATCAAGTCTCCCAACTGGATATATTCTTTTATCAGTATTAATATAATCTATTACAACAGGTCTATCTTTATCATCACTAACACTAGTAATTACTCCACGAGGTTTATTAAGAAGAAAATACACTTTAGCATTATCACGTGATATTGTAGCTCCATTCACTTCAATTATATCATCACCAGCTACTTTAGTACCTAGTTCTTTTACCACATTTCCATTAACTCTTACTTTTCCACTTATAATTAATTCTTCTGCTTTTCTTCTAGAAGTTACTCCTGAAGATGCAATAACTTTTTGTAATCTTTCCATCTCATCACCTAAATAACATATAGCACAAAAATGCTAATAAAATAACAATTACTATCCAACCATTAACTTTATCACTAGTTTTTGACTTACCAGGTACACCTAAAGCCATCGTAAATAAGTATCCTCCAATTAAGCCTCCGATATGAGCAAAATTATCTATTCCTGAAAAAGTAAAACCAATCAATAAATTTAAAAGAATAACTGGTATCACTTGAGTTTTCATCACGCTGCCTAAATATAAACGATAATGATAACCAAAATATAATAATGAGCCCAATAAACCAAATATTGCTCCGCTAGCTCCCGCTGAGACACTAGAATGTAATGTTACAGATAATAATGAACCTAATATCCCACTTCCAAGATAAACTAATAAAAACTTAAATTTACCTAAAAAAGTTTCTAATTGTCTACCTATAATCCAAAGTGAATACATATTACAAGCAAGATGAATTACTCCAATATGTAAAAACATTGCTGATATAAGTCGCCATACTTCTCCTGCCTTAACTAAAGGTTGATAATTAGCTCCAAACTTAATTAAAGTATAAATATCTTCACTACCATTACCAAATATATACATCAAAATAAATATAACAAGACATAACAAAATTAATATTGGTGTAACTATTATTTTCTTTGGTTCAAAAACTTTAGCATAAGCTTCATTATCTCTAATTGTTTTTTGATTAATATCATTAGTAACATTAACAATTAAATCTAAGCCAGCTTTATCTTTAATTAATTTGCTAGCTAAATTAGGAAATACCTCTAACATTTCCTTATCCTCAGTTAATTTATCAATTTCATCAACCTTAATGGAAGCTATATTTTTATTATTTTTTAATGAAACATCCTCTGAAACATTAAGCAATATATTTAAAGCATTCATATTAAGTGATAAAGTTTTCTTTTTTATTTGTCTCATCACATTAGAAGTTTTAAATAAATCAAACTCTAATTGTTCTTTATTATGAATATGATTAGAATTAATTCTAATAATTCGATAAGGACCATTTAAGTTTTCCAACCAAACTTCGTCTTTAGCCCCTTTAACAACAATCGGAGTATAATTTTCTTCTGTAATAAAATAATGAATTAAAGCCATTAGCATTTCATCATTTCTATTTACAACATTAATATTCAATTATCTCACCTCTTGGTAATATTATTTTAATACAAAACGTATATTTAGTAAAGAGGTGTTACAATGTCAATTGTCTTTTATTTAACATTAAGTTATTTGTTTTTTCTAATTTATTACTATTTTATTCGCACAAATGCTCTTAATAACGACAATCTATTTGCCATAATTATAAATATAATATTTTTATGTATTCTACCAATTTACTCATGTTTCTTTAAAAGTTATTCTTATAGTTTAATTTTTAGTTTAAGTCTTTTACTATCAGCATTTTATTTAAATATAAGAATAGAAAAAACTTTTCACACCATTGAAATTCCACCATTAATTTATTATTTTATAACTTGTCTAATATTTGGCCTAATTTTATTTTAAGCCTTTTTATTGTCTAATTTTTTATTATCAATATACTCATAATTTAAAGTATTATCTTCTGTTATAACACTTCTTCTTAATTCTTTTTCTAAACTTTCTTTTGTTATTTTAGCAATAGTCCCACCTTTTTTCGCTATTTTCTTATTTTCTGATAATCCATGAGGTTTATAAGTTTTGGCAAGTTCTCTTGTTGCTGTCTCCCCAATATCAGTCAATAATACTTCTAAATCTGTCATATTATCTCTAAGATTTTCTTTGCGAATATTTTTAAAATCTTTATACTCACTAGCACTCATTCCAGACCATTCTTTATAAATATCATTAGTTAAAATTGCAAACTCTATAGGTTTGTCAACTCCAAACTCTTGCCAAGTATTGGTAAGTTTTTTACGAGATAAAACTCCTTTTAATCTTTTTTCAATCCATTCTAAAGAATAACCTTTATTTAGATAATAATCAATTGCTCTACTAAAAGCTTTTTCTGGATTAAATACTTCATCTATTCTATCATTACCTAAATTAGCTAACCATAATTTAAAAGGTTCAGCTTTAGGACTTGGAACAGATTCAATAAGTCGTAAAATTCCTTTCGTATCAAGCGTATCCGTTTCTCTTAACTTACCATCTTGAGCTTTTAATTTCAACCGTACGACATTTTCGTACAATTGACTTCCTTCTTCTAATAGTTTTCTTTTTAAATCAGACCAATAACGTTTAGGTGCATTACTATCTGTTAGGCAGCTATAACATCCACTACACTAAAGTAATAATCTTCTTTTGTACTATCCCAAGCACTTCTAATATTACTATCATTAAATAAATTATTAATCGTTTCAAGTTTCTTTTCTTTCATCACCAAATACCTCCTTTTTTAAAACATAAATAACACAAAACATATGTTTTATTTCATAAATTAATGATAACATTTGTTTGCTATTAAATCAAGAAAAAAGAATAATAACTTTTAAAATTTTTATTATTCTTTCAATAACTAAAATAATCCTGATATCTTCTCATTTCTTATATCAATTTTTTCATAATTAGGAACTTTAGGAAGCCCAGGCATAGTCATAATATCATTAAGTAATATGGTTATAAATTTAGCACCGACATAAAGTCTTATATCTTTAACAGTTATTTCATAATCTCTTGGATCTCCAAGTTTACTAGCATCATCTGATAAAGAATATTGTGTTTTTGCAACACATATAGGATATAAAGCATATTTACTATTTTTTAAATTATTTATTTTTTCTTTAGCTTCTTCACTATATTTTATACTTGAAGCATGATATATTTTTTTAGCTAATTTCTCTATTTTTACATCAAGTTCATCTTCTAACTCATAAGGATGAGTTAAAGTAGACTCTTCATTTATAACATCTAATACTTTTTCTGCTAAAGTTAATGCTCCATCTCCTCCATCTAAATAAGCAGTACTAACTTCTACACTAACACCTAAATCTTTACATAAATCACGAACTACATTTAATTCTTTATCAGTATCATCATTATATTTATTTATTGCAACTACAACAGGTATTCCATAACTTTTTAAATTTTCAATATGAGCTTTTAAATTACAACTACCTATTTTTACTGCTTCTGCATTTTCTCTTAAAATATCATCTTTTAAAATTCCAGCATTATATTTAAGTGCTTTTAATGTTGCCACAAGTACTATTGCATCAGGTTTTATATTTGCTACTCTACACTTTATATCTAAAAATTTCTCAGCACCCAAATCTGCCCCAAAACCAGCTTCTGTAATTACATAATCACCTAAACTAAGAGCTGTATTAGTAGCTATAATAGTATTACATCCATGAGCAATATTGGCAAAAGGTCCACCATGTACTATTGCTGGGTTTCCTTCTAAAGTCTGAACTAAATTAGGCTTTATTGCATCTTTTAAAATAGTCATCAAGCTTCCTGTAACTTTTAAATCTTTAGCAAGTACTTCTTTATTATCATAAGTATAGCCAATAACAATACTATCAAGTCTATCTCTTAAATCATCTTCATCACGAGCTAAACATAAGATAGCCATGAGTTCACTCGCTGCTGTAATATTAAAATGATCTTCTCTTTCTACTTCTTTATTACTAGATAAACCAACTTTTATAGTTCGAAGTGCTCTATCATTCATATCCATGCATCTAGAAAATGTAATAGTCTTAGGATTAATATTTAAACTATTACCAAAATAAAGATGATTATCTATCGCTGCGCATAACAAATTATTTGCCGTTGTTATCGCATGAAAATCTCCTGTAAAATGAAGATTAATATCTTCCATCGGAATAATTTGTGAATATCCACCACCTGTTGCTCCTCCTTTCATTCCAAAAACTGGACCTAAAGAAGGTTCACGAAGAGCCAGAATACTTTTCTTACCCATTTTACATAATGCATCATCAAGCCCAATACTAACTGTTGTTTTACCCTCACCATATGGTGTTGGCGATATTGCTGTTACTAAAACCAATTTACCTTTTTTATTTTTTTTAATTTTTTTAAAATCTATTTTAGCTTTATAATTCCCATAAAACTCTAAAGCATCACTAGGAATACTTAAACTTTTTGCAATATCCAAAATATTCTTTCCTTTTATTTTACTTGCTATTTCAATATCTGACATATCTACTACCTCTCTTCTATATTTATTAATCAATTGTTTCTAAAAACTTTTCAAACTCAAGAGGAAGTGGCGCTTCAAATTCCATTTCCTTATTAGTTATTGGATGAACGAATTTCATTTTATATGAATGAAGAAATTGTCCAAAACTTGTAGCTTCCTTTTTAGCATAAACTGGATCATTATGAACTGGATAACCAATATAAGCCATATGCACTCTAATTTGATGAGTTCTTCCTGTATCTAAGATACAACTTACTAAAGTATAGTTACTATATCTTTTTAAAACTTTCATATGTGTTATGGCATTTTTACTGTTTTCTGCTGTAACACACATTCTTTCTCTAAAGTTTTTATCCCTTCCAATTGGGGCATCTATAGTTGCACTTCCTTGTTTAAAAACTCCATTTAAAAGCGCTATATATTCTCTTTTTACTCGCTTTTGTTTAAAATCTTCTGCGAGTATTTCATGAGCCTTATTAGTTTTAGCAATTAAAAGTAGCCCACTAGTATCTTTATCAATTCTATGAACAATTCCTGGTCTAACTTCTCCGTTTATATCGCTTAAATTATTTGTATAATAGATAAGTCCATTAACTAAAGTATTCGTATAATTCCCACTTCCTGGATGCACTACCAAACCACTTGGTTTATTAATAACCATTACATAATCATCTTCATAAACTATATCTAAATCCATTTTAGTAGGAACAATATCACATTCTTCTTTAAAATCTTCATCATTAATAATTATTTTATCATTAATTTCCACTTTATAGCTAGCCTTTACTTTTTTATCATTTATTAAAATCAAATTATTTTCTATTAACTTTTGAATAAACTCTCTTGAATATTCTGTATTTTCACTTAAATATTTATCTATTCTAACATTTTCTACATTACTTACTATTTCCATATTTTTTGTCTTCTCCTTTAAGTATAGCTACAATGAGTAATAGGACTCCTACTACTATTGCTATATCTGCGATATTAAATATTGGATAATCATATCCTAATATTGTAAAATCTAAAAAATCTCTTACATAACCTAAAAATAATCTATCTGCCAAATTAGACATTATCCCCGCAACAGTACAAGCAAAAGCAATATTATTTCTTAGATTATTTTTAAATTGAAACATAAATCTTATTAAAACTATTAATGCTATTACTGAAAATATAATAAATAAGTAGCTATGATTATTAAGTATACTCCAAGCTCCTCCTGTATTATGAGCAACAGTAATATTAAAAAAATCTTTTACAATTACAAAACTTTCATTTAACTTAAAATATATTTCAATTAAACTTTTAGATATCTGATCAAATAGCAATATAAAAATAGCTATTACATATGTTTTTTTATTCATAAAATCCACCTATTTAAAGTATATCATAAATTTATAAATCTACCAATATCACATCTTCACCTATTTTAACAATTTGTTCAAAAGTTACATTTACTTCTGTTTCACTTTTAAAAAGACGTCTAAAAAACTTTTTAGGCATAACCGAAAAAAACCTTATTTGTCCTGTACTAGTAACTTCTGCATCTCCAATAATGCCTAGATGTCTACCATCATTTGTATTAATAACCATTTTCGTTTGTAATTCACTTAAACGCATAAACTTCACCTATTAAAATTTATGTTTAAAAATTAAAAAAATACAAAATAAAAAGAAGTATTAAACTTCAAATAGAGTTTTCACTTCTTTATTTTACTGTACAAGTATACTTATAACC
Source organism: uncultured Mycoplasmatota bacterium (assembly GCA_948437815.1). Taxonomy (GTDB): domain Bacteria; phylum Bacillota_I; class Bacilli_A; order RF39; family UBA660; genus Caccenecus. Next base: position 592 of record CAOJKG010000024.1, on the reverse strand, counting down.
TGTGCTATTATTGTCGTAAAGCTTTTTAATATTCTCAAAATCTTTTCTACTAGCTTTAGCATTAGTTTTACCAGTTAATGTAGCTACAGAATCAATATCTTTAAAGTTTAATTTAAATATAACTTTATTGTCGCCTTCAGTATTAACTGTATAATCTAATTTATCTAGGTTTTTATATTGTGATTTAATAGATGTATCAAATAGTTTCTTATATTCTTCTAAACTTCTAGTTTTTAATACTTCATCACTAACAATAGCTTCTTGAGTTAATATAGCAGATTTGAACTTTCCGTTTCCTTCAAAACTCCATAAAAAGTTTTGATTAACAGTAACTCCATTTTCCTCCATAGATAGATTACAATCAAGTTTCTTTTCTTTACCACCACAAGCAGTAAGTAAAAATACCATTGAAATTGTTGCTAAAAATAAACCTACACGTTTCATCAAAAACTCTACTCCTTTCTATAAACATTATATCACAAGAAAATAAAAAAAGAAGAGAATTTTAAAAAATTAATATAAAAAAATTTTTAATTTACAATTACTTTATAATTCTTTTTAAACTAAGAATCGCATTTTTTTCAATACGAGA
>CAOJKG010000023.1 GCA_948437815.1 uncultured Mycoplasmatota bacterium | reverse complement strand
AAGTACTTATTTAACATATGGTATTAAAGCCATAAATCTTGCATATTTAATTTGTTTAGCAATATGTCTTTGATGTTTAGCACATGCTCCAGTCATACGTCTAGGCATAATTTTTCCTTTATCATTAATATATTTATTAATAATCATAACATCTTTATAATCTACACTTTTACCAGCGCACATTTGACATATTTTCTTTTTCTTACGATAGAATTCTGCCATTATTATTCCTCCTTTATTTAAAATGGTAAATCGTCATCACTCAAAGTAATTTCTTCACCAAAATCTTTAAATGGATCTTCAGAGATATCAGTTGTAGGCATAGATCCTGGATTATAATTATCTACTGGAATATCATTTGCTGGTGCAAAATTATTAGGTTGATAATTATTATCAGAGTATCCTCCTGATTGTGACTGATTATCAGCTTTAGTCCCTAGGAAGGTAATATTATCGCACATAACTTCTGTAACATATCTTTTACTTCCATCTTGTGCATTATAATTTCTAGTTTGAATACGACCCTCAACTGCTATTTGACTGCCTTTATGACAATACTTAGCTAAATTCTCAGCTTGTCTTCTCCAAATAACACAATTAATAAAATCTGTTTCTGGTTGACCACCTTGTGGTACAAAAGGTCTACTTACAGCAATTGAAAATGTTGCAACACTAACATTTGTTGGTGTTGTTCTAAGTTCAGGATCTCTAGCTAGCCTTCCAATTAAAATTACTTTATTCATATTCTACTCCTCATCTAATTTAATAATTAAATGTCTTAACACTGTTTCATCAATTAAAGCACGACGATCAAATTCGCTTACTACTTCAGGAGTAGCTTCTACTTTTAAAACATAGTAATATCCGTTTAATTCTTTCTTAATTGGATATGCTAACTTTCTTTCGCCCATTTCTTTTGTTTCTACTATTTTACCTTTACCATCAGTTATGATTTTTTTCATAGCATCAATAGTCTTTTTTTGTTTATCAGCCTCTATAGTAGTTTTAACAATGAACATGATTTCATAATTAGTCATTTTTCCACCTCCTTACGGTCATACGGCTTTAAGTAATACTTAAAGCAAGGAGTAATTCATTTACTCGTGAGATTAGTATAACAAAAATAATCCCTTTTGTAAACACAAAATTACTATAATAAATATATAATAAAAAAAGTAGATTTATTCAAGCAAAACTACCTTTTAATACTTCCTCTTCAAATTTTAACTAAAGTATTTATATCCTCAATTCCAATAACAAAAATAATAGTTAGTTTCTTTGAAAAAGATCTTTTAACTTATACTTTATTCCCATAAACAAATTTTAAATAGTTAAACTTTGAGAAATATATTTAGAGTAATCAATTATTCCATCTGATACTAAAGAATAATGTTGCAAATTAGATTCAAATGTAAGCTCCATAGTTGGATACAAAACACTAGCCCCTAAAAAATATTTAACATAATCACAATATAAATAATATCCCATTTGAAATGTAGCAAGTTCATCAATATACATTAAACTAGCTTTACCGTCATTCCATGATATTCTTGAATTATTCATACAAAAAACATAAGTTAAAGCCCATTTTTTTAAAATAAAGCTAATATCTTGCCCTCTAGTTATTAAATCTAATAAAGCTTGATAGTCTTCACTATTTTGATATGCCTCAATAATGCTATTTAAAATATTTATTCTAGTATTATCTAATTCCACAAAAAAATCACCCCTTTTTTATGTACACAATAATTTAACATAAGATTAAAAAAATTTCAAGAGAAAAAATAGCAAGTACCCAATCAAATTAATTATTAAATAAAAAAAAGAGAATTATCTCTCTTTCTTAAATAACTTAACAATATCTTTAGCTTTAGAATAAATCATAATCAAATTACAAATTTCCAAAATAGATGATAAAATTATAAATATAGCAGCTACTTGCACTAAGTCCATTGCAGCCATTGGATTAACAGCAATAAATACACCAAATATTAAAAGAACAAAACTAGTAACAAGCATTACAAGCCATCCATCATAACCATATTTCTTTAAATTAAAAGTTGTAAGTAGTTTTAATATTGAAATTACAACAAGATATATACCTAAAGTAAAAGTAATTATTTTAACTATTTTAAATGGATTAAATATAATAAATAAACCTAGTAATATACTTACAACAGCACCAAAAATCTTATATTTAAAAATAGGTGCTATGTTTTTAGATAGATATTCAAAAATATCAAATAAACCAAAAACTACAAAATAAATACCTATTATTACCCCTACTACTTCAATCGTTAAATTAACATTCATAAAAATAATAATTCCAAATATTAAAAACAAAATATTAAGTATAATGCTTCCTAAGATTAGCTTTCCAAAGTCACCTTTCAATTTTTCTAAAAATGTTTTTTCCTTCTTAACCATCTTTATTCCTCCTAAATATATTTTACCATATATTTATTTCTAGTCAAGCTAGAGTACTAAACATTTATAGACAAAATACTATTTATATGATATAATATAAAACATTTATAAAGGGGGAAAAAAGATGCATATAAAAGAATTAACAATTGCTGAGTTTGATGCATTCGCACTTAATAATCCACTTGGTACTTATTATGAAAGTTCAAATTATGCTCTTTTTATGGCTGAAAATAACTTTGAATATGAATTTTTAGGCTTAGTTGACGAATTAGGTGTTATAAAAGCCGCTGCTCTAATACTAATTAAGAAAATTAATTATAAATATAAATTCGGTTATTCTCCTAAAGGTTTTCTAATTGATTATTTCGATACTGATTTATTAAATACATTTTGTGAAAAATTAAAAGAATATTATAAAAAAAAATTAATTTTTATTAAAATAAATCCTGAGATCGCTATTGGTGAAATTAATAAAAAAAGCAAGCTTTCAAATTACAACCAAAATATAATAATAAGAGATTACTTAAAAGAAGCAGGATTCAAAAAATTAAAAGACAATTTATATTTTGAATCAATATTCCCTAGATTTAATGGTATAATAAATTTAGAAAAATATAACTTTGATGCTTTTGCTAAAAATACCAAAAATAAAATAAGAAAAGCTGAAAAAAAAGGTCTTATAATAGAAAAAGCTAACCGTGAAGGTCTTGATATATTATTTGAGTTTATAAAAAAGAAAAAAGGAGTTAATGAATACTATTACAAAAATTATTATAATATATTCTCTAAAAATAATTCATGTGATTTATTTTTAATAAAAATAGATTATGAAAAATTTCTTTTAAATAGTAAAAAATTATATGATCAAGAATTAGCCAAAAACAATGAACTAGCAGAAAAACTAATAAATAATTCTTCTGAAATTAATATAAACAAAAAAATGAATTCAGATAAAGCCTTACTATCATATAAAAGTGATATTGAACTAGCTACACTAGGATTAAGAAATAATAAAAATACATATTTAGCTGGAGCTTTAACTATAAAATATAAAAATCGTATTAATATAGTTATAAGTGGTATAGACACTAATTACAAAAAATATAATGCCAATTATTTCTTACATCATGAAATAATAAAATATTTTTGCAAAGATTACAAATATTTAGATTTAAATGGCCTAACTGGTGATTTTAATAAAACTAACCCATATAAAGGATTAAATGAATTTAAATTAGGTTTTAATCCCCATATATATGAATTTATAGGAGAATTTGACTTAATATTAAATAACAAAGTTTATGATTTTTTAATAAAAAGAGGTACTTTAGCCGATTATTTCAAAAAATAAAAAGCAAACACATACATCTTTTTTTGTGTTTACTTTAATTTTTTATCCTTTTTTGGTTTAGTATTATTATCTTTAGCTTTTCTACGTTTATCAATAGACTTAATAACAGGTTCTTTATAATACACAATCTGATTTTTATTATCTTCTTTTAAGAGTCTTCTTTTTAATTCAGCTTTACGAATAGCTTCTTCTTTCTCTTTTTTAGGATCTTTCTTTTTTTCTTCACTAATTTTTGTTGCAGTATTTTTAATACTTGAAAGCTTTGTAAGTCTTAATATATCTCTACCTATAATATATAAAGCTGGGATTAAAATAAATATTAACCATCCACCTTTAGAAGCAAGTAATTTTTGTACTCTACCAAGTTGAGGTATTTTAAAAATAACTTTTCCTATAATATTATGATATTTAGCACAAGCTTGATCTGCTATATCATTAGCATCTCCCTTAGTTTGATAACATATTTTTCCCTCTTCATCTTGAGTTATAGCAATTACTCTATGAGTTATAGTTTTTCCAGGAGAAAGTAAACTAGTCGAAACAAACGTAATAACATCCCCGACCTCTATATCATTAGGATTATTAGCTTTAATATTAACGATAGCATCATAAACTTTAATCTTAGGTTCCATAGAACCACTTGCAATAGTATAAATTGAAAACTTTGGCTCATAACCTGAACCTTTAGCAGCATAAATTTTAGTTGCTATAAAATAATACAATAAAAATACTGCTGCAATTAAAAGTACAACAAAAAGGGCCCAAGACAAAATCTTACTAATTACTTTAAATATTTTCCCAACCGAAAAATTACCATCTTTCATATAGGCCCCTCCTATTCTATAAATATTATATCCGATTCCCGAAAAAAATACAAGGTTATTTATATATTTTAATACAGAAAAAAAGCTACTATAAAGTAGCTTTATTAACCAACAATATCAAAAGTAATATTTAATTTAGCATTGAAAACTTTTCCCATATCATCTGGCTGTTCTTCACTTAAATTCTTAAGTCTATAAACAATTTCAAATGTTGCAGAACTATCTTTATCAAGAACTAAAGCATTTCCAGCACCTTTACCAGCTATAATATGACCTGTTCCAGTATTACCAGCAGTTAAATCTCTAACTAGACCACTTCCAACCTTAGTTTTAACACCATTATTAACCTTATAAACTTCATACTCAAAGTTTTCAGAACTAAAGGTATTTTCGCTAACTAATACACCAATATCATAAGTAATTGTTTTAATATAATTATTAGTTAAAGTAAATGTTTGTGATTGTACCCAATCTTCTCCATTTTCCTTTAAGAAAATATCTTCAACTTTAATATCATTATTATAATATACTAACACTTTATCTTTTAAAATAGCTTCTATATCTTCAATAGCTATATTAATTTTATAAGTTTTAGTGCTTCCATTTGGAGCAACAACTTTAATTTCCACAGACTTAGTACCAGCTACATTAACAACTCCTGCACCAGTTACAATTGAATTTGGATTTTCTGCAATTGCACTAATATTAATATTTTTAGCATCATAAGGTACAGTTAAAGTATATTCAGTCTGATTTTTATTAAATACTGGAGTTAAACTTCCTGAATCTACAGTTAATGACTTCAAATCATAAGAACAATTTAGATCACATTTACCATCATTATTAGTATCACAATCATAATCACATTTATTATCGCCATTAGTATCGCAATTTAAATCACATTTGCCATCACCATTAGTATCACAATTTAGATCGCATTTGCCGTCATTATTAGTATCACAATTTTTGATACAAATGTCATTATTGTCATAACAATTCTTATCACATTTGCCATCACCATCAGTATCGCAATTTTTATCGCATTTACCATCATTATTAGTATCACAATTTAGATCACATTTGCCATCACCATTGGTATCGCAGTTGAAATCACATTTACCATCACCATCGGTATCACAATTTTTATCACATTTACCATCATTATTAGTATCACAATTTAAATCACAAACACCATCACCGTTGGTATCACAATTATAATCGCATTTACCATCGCCATCAGTATCACAATTTTTATCACAAGTTTCTGTAGGACACTTTAAGTCACATTTACCATCACCATTAGTATCACAATTTCTAATACAATTTCCATTACTGTCATAACAGTTTTTGTCACATTTGCCATCACCGTTAGTATCACAATTTCGATCGCACTTACCATCACCGTTAGTATCACAATTTTTATCGCATTTACCATCATTATTAGTATCGCAATTTAAATCACATTTACCATTACCTGTTGTATCACAATTTACATCGCATTTACCATCACCATCAGTATCACAATTTAAGTCACACTTACCATCATTATTAGTATCACAATTTATATTGCAAACACCATCACCATCGGTATCACAATTTACATCACACTTACCGTCATTATCAGTGTCACAATTTAAATCGCATTTACCATCGCCATTATTATCACAATTTTCATTGCAAACACCATCACCATCGGTATCACAATTCAAATCACACTTACCGTCATTATCAGTATCACAGTTTAGATCACATTTACCATCATTATCCGTATCACAATTTAGATCACAAGCTCCACTACCAGTTGTATCACAATTTAAGTCGCACTTACCATCACCATCTAAATCAACATTGGTATCAGGTCGGCCATCGCCATTAGTGTCACAGTTTAAATCACATTTACCATTACCTGTTGTATCACAATTATAATCACATTTATTATCACCATCAGTATCACAATTTAAATCACAAGTATTAGTATTATCTAAATCAATATTTATATCAGGTCGACCATCACCGTCTATATCACAGTTAAAATCACACTTACCATCGCCATCTACATCTTTATCAACTAAGTTAACATCTGGAATACCATCACCATTAGTATCAAGATTAAAATGAGCTTTTCTATCATTATTATAATCAATATTAATTAAATACTCTTTACCATCACTTCCAACAACGCGACAATTAATATCACACTTGCCATCGCCATCTAAATCAATATTCGTATCTGGAATACCATCACCATTAGTATCGCAATTAAGTTTACACTTGTCTCCACTATTATTAGAATAAGCAAAATACAAGCCTATCATTGTAATCAAAAGAATAAGAATACATAAAATAACAATTATAATAGTTTTTCTTCTATCCTCTTTTTTCTCCTCTTCTAATAAAGCATATTGTTCTTGTATATCTTCATTCATCATCTAGAACACTCCCTATCACTATCTTATTATCTATTTAAAAGTATATCATAACCCTAAAATAATGGCAATATCAAAAATAAAATATTATAAAAAAACTACTCATAAGAGTAGTAAAACTAATCAGCTTGTGCAAACTCAACACTTAAACTTCCAACAAAAGACTTATTAGCATTATGATTTTGATCTGCATTAGTATCTTTATAAGTAACATTAAGTTTATAATTAAAAGTAGTTTCTACATCAACAGTTTTAGTTTCTTTTTTCAATGTTAAACTTTCTGTCTTTCCTAGTAAATCACCAGTAGCAAGAGTATTACCTTCTTCATCCATTAAAGTATATACTAATTCTTCTGCATCTTTGGTACATAAATTTTGATTTGGTTCATCAGCCTTATAATTAGTATCGTCACATTTAACAAAAGTATTCTCTGTAATATTTAATTTTATAGCATACGTAATAGTTTTGGTATTACTTGTTGGTGTAAGAGTTACAGCAAAACCTTTTTCTTTTCCTAAACCTGGCATAGCATTCTGAAGATTAATTGCAGAATCTCCCGCATCAAAACTTACTCCAACCATATCAGCAGTACTCATATTTGCTTTTCCACCTTCACCACTAATTGTTGTCGAACTAGCAAAGTAAGCAAACGATGTCCCAACTACTGAAACAAGTAGACAGACAAGTAACCCTAAATAAATCTTCTTTTCAACTGAATGCATAACACACCCTCCATACTATAATACTATAAATATATATTACCAAAAAAAGACAGTTTTTTCAAGACAATATTATTCACTTAACAAAAAATTGCAAAAAAAAAGTGTTATTTTTAAAAACACACTTTTTATTAGCTAGCTGCAACAGCAGAACCAGTTGATTCAATTTTGTCGATTGCAATAGTAATAGTTTTACCAGTTGCATCAGCAGATTGATCAGTACCTTTTTCTGGAAGTGTAACAACTAAATAATAATATTTAGTAGTACCTGCAGTAGCACCATTAGTTCTAACAGTACCACTATGAGTTACAGTAGCAGTTAGTTCTCCAGCATTAATTGTGCCAGATTTAACTTTCTTAGAAGCATCATTTGCTAATGATGGAGCTAAAGTACAGCTTTGAGTTTTAGTACCAGCAACTGCAGTTCCTGCATTTTCACCTTCAGTTGGTGTATATTCAGTAATAGCACCGCAAGTAATTAAACCACTGCTTAAATCAGTTTCTGTTTCATATAATTCCCATTCAACTTCAGTAGCAAAAGCTTCAGCTAACGTAACTTTACCTTCTAAAGTATAACTAATATTATAATTTTTGCCATCAGCTGGTGCATTATCATCTTTAAATGAAGCGCTAGCAGTAGCTCCTACGAAGTTTTTAGTTCCTGGGTAAAAAATATTATTTGAACCAGTAACTTTGTCAACATTTAAAACTAAATCTGCACTTTCAGTAGCAGTATTAACATTAACGTTTCCTGCAGCATCACCAGTAGAACTATTAGAAGCAGTGAAGTAAGCAAATGTAGCTCCAACAACAGCAACTAAAAGAGTAGCAACAGCAATAACAGTTAGTAACACAGTATTTTTCTTTTCCATTCTTCCTATCCTCCTCTCTTTTATCATAAAAATCATATCATTTATTTTACATTAATGCAACCATTTTTACTAAACTTTTTACAAAAAAAGTAAATACTCAATATACATTAGAAAAAACTATTTTAATATAAAAAGCCTTAAATTTATTATTTAAGACTACTATTTTTTAACGTTAATGCTACCTTTTTCTTTTCCTTATTTATATCAAGAACATAGCATTTAATAATATCCCCTACATGCAAAACTTCACTAGGATGTTTAATAAAATCATCACTTATTTCAGATATATGAATGAGGCCATCATTTTTAAGACCAATATCTACAAAAGCTCCAAAATCAATAACATTTCTAACTACCCCTTCAAGTTCCATTCCTACACTTAAATCTTCAAGTGTTAAAATATCACTTTTTAATATTGGTGCGGCTATTGAATCTCGAGGATCTCTAAGCGGAGCAATAAAAGATTTAATAATATCTTCTACTGTATAAATATCACTATTAACATCTTTTGCTAAATTTTCTATATTTACATCTTGAAAAGTTTTAGCCATAATTTCTTTACCAATATCTTCTAAAGTTAAATTATATTTATTCAAAATATTTAAAGCTACATTATAACTTTCTGGGTGAATAGAAGTTTTATCTAATATATTAGTTCCTTCTGGAATTCTAAGAAATCCTATAGCTTGCTCATAAACTTTTTCACTAAACACTTTTGATAATTCTTTTCGAGTTAAAATAGAACCAACTTTAGCTTTATAATCCATAAACTTATCAATCATTTTCTTATTCATTCCTGAAATATAATTAAGAAGTTCACGAGAAGCAGTATTAACATTTACTCCCACGCTATTAACGGCACTAGAAACAACGAATTCTAATTCTGCATCAAGTTTCTTTGGTGTTACATCATGTTGATACATTCCAACTCCTATTGCTTTTGGTTCAATTTTAACTAGTTCTGACAATGGGTCAATTAAACGTCTACCAATTGACACTGCACTACGTTCTTCAACATGTAAAGTTGGAAATTCTGCTTGTGCAAGTTTACTAGCTGAATAGACACTAGCGCCTGCTTCGTTAACAATAATATAATGCACATCTCTTTTAGCTTCTTTAATTGTATTAGCAATAAACGCTTCACTTTCTCTTGAAGCAGTTCCATTACCAATAGCAATAACATCAACCTTATATTTATCAATTAAATCTAATACTTTTTGTTTTGATTTTTCTACTTCATTTTTAGGTTCATGTGGATATATTACATCAATATGTAACATTTCTCCATTAGGACTAATAACTGCGAGTTTACAACCAGTTCTAAAAGCAGGGTCAAAACCTAAAACAACTTTACTTTTCATAGGTGGTTGCATCAGTAAGTTATGAAGATTACTACTAAAATTATGAATCGCCGATTCTTCAGCTATTTCACTTATTTCTGCTCTAATTTCTCTTTCGATACTTGGCATAATAAGTCTTTTTAAAGCATCAGTAATACTTAATTTTAAAAGGTCTTCTGTTTTTTGTCCTCTTTTATGAATTAATCTAGATTGTAAATAATTTTCTAAAAACTCCAGATTATATTCTATTGATACAGAAAGTACTCCTTCTTTTTCTCCTCTATTTATTGCGAGCACTCTATGAGGCTTTACATACTTTACATTTTCACTATAATCATAATACATTTCATATACATGTGCTTCATCTTCAGCTTTTTTCTTCTTTACAGATTTTAAAACACCAAACTTCATTGTATTATCTCTAATATATTTTCTAAATTTAGCATCATCACTAATATTTTCTGCTACGATATAGCAAGCTTGTTCTAAAGCAAAAGTAACATCTTTAACTTTATCATTAATATATTTTTTAGCTATTTCTTCGATATCTTTATTTTCCCTAAATATTTCTTTAGCTAGTGGTTCCAATCCTAGTTTAATCGCTTCAGTCGCTTTAGTTTTTTTCTTTTCTTTAAAAGGACGATATAAATCTTCCACATCGACTAACTTAGAAGCATTCATAATTTCATTTTTAAGTTCATCAGTAAGCATACCTTTTTCATCAATTAATCTAATAACATCTTCTTTTCTTTTTAAAAGATTAACTTGATAAGTATACACTTCATTAATCTTACTAATTTGATTTTCATCTAAAGTCCCAGTTGCTTCTTTACGATATCTAGCAATAAAAGGAATGGTCGCTCCACCCTCTAATAATTCTAGTGTATTTTTAACTTGAAATTCTTTAATATTCAATTCCAAACATATTTCTTTAATAATATTTTCATTCATGTTATCTACTCCTTGTATAAAAAATATAACATAAAATAAGAAAAATGAAAACTAAAAGATAGTAAAAATTTATATAGTATGTTATAATACATATATCATAAAGGGGACTAGAAACCATTTTTCACAATCTCGGAAACTAGTAGGAAAATTCCTCACCCCTACTATTACTTTCTTAAAAATAAGAAAAACATTCTAATTTCCCTGAAAATTAAAATTCTAAACATATGATAATGACGTTTAAATTCATGATGTATTTTAAACCGCTTGCATTATCTTTTTTTATTGGTTATAATAACAATTAACTTTAAGGAGGTTTTGATATGGAATACCATAGTGTTTATTTAATATTTGAATTATTATATTTAAAATATCAAGCTACGAGTGATAGTTCTATTAAAATAGAATATTTAAGAGATGCTTTTTATGAATTAGAATTTTATGTAAATGAAATTAATAATTGTAATCAAGAAGTAGACTTTGAAAGTGAACTTGAAAAAATTCTAGAAGATTTTTCATGTGTTTTTGAAACATATGATGATGAAATTTCTTTTGTTGATGAAGACCCAGATGCTTTATATGAAGCTATCCCTGAATTTTTAGAAGAAGAACCAACAGCCATAGACTTAAATATGGAAGATTTTATATATGAAGATACTATATATCAAGCATTAAAATTAACTCCACCTTTAGAAGAAATGCAAAGTATTTTTGAAATAAATAAAACCATTTTATTCTTATATGAACTTATTGCTAAATTAGAAATTGAAGGAAAAGACACAAACCCAGCTCGCAAATTAATTAGTTTTCATAAAGCTTGTTTAAAAGATTTTTTTAAAAGTATTGATAACGCTACATTTCTTAAAATCAAATTATGTCTAGCCCACTACAATGATAAATATTTAACTAATGAAGCTAAACCTAATATTAATGCTAGTTGGTACTTAGCTCTTTTATCAAACAGTAAACATGCTAAAAGAGTTTTATCTTACGATAAATTATTCCATTATGTTGATAAAGAAACTGAACCTGAATATGAAGAAGATACTATTGAAAGTAAAGATTTAATTGAAAATTATTTTAATAGAGAAATAAGTGAAGACCAAACACCTGGAGAATATTTAGCAGAAACATGTTTTATTGCAAATGAACTAGAATACTTTTTAGCAAATTACATTTTATATTTAAATAGTTTTATACATCAAATTGATAACCCCGAAATAAAAAGATTATTAACTTCTAAAAAATATTTATTACTATCAATTGGTGATTTAGAAGATACTGAAGAATATTATCTAAATTCTGGAACATTAGATAGTCTTCCTTTACCACCATTTATAAAAGAATGGTTTAATCC
>CAOJKG010000022.1 GCA_948437815.1 uncultured Mycoplasmatota bacterium | reverse complement strand
CATTAAGTGGAGTTCTAATTTCATGAGACATATTAGATAAGAATTCAGACTTAGCTCTATTAGCTTTCTCAGCCTGGTCTTTAGCCATATTAAGTTCTTTAATCATTTTTACATCAGGATTTTCAATTGTAAAATACATAAATATAACAACTAAACTAAGCAAAAAATTTATTAAAAATAAATCTGGGAAAAAATTTTGAGCTAAGAAATTAATAATTAATAAAATAACTAAAGCATAAAGAGGTTTGATTTTTCTTTTTGAAATTATCTTTCTATTTTTAATTGCTAAACCAATAGTATAAATTATTAACAAAGCGCTAACAATATAAGCGATAACCATTGAAATTCCTTTCGGAACAATAGTAGCATCAGTCTCAATATAATGCACAGGCAATATTAAGATAAAAGGAGTTACAATAATAAATATAAAAGCAAAAATCATAAAAGAACTATAAAGTTTTTTGTTTCTATTTTCACTATTAGGCATACTAATAAGTTTGATATAGAAAGCAAAAATTAAAAGCCATGCTACAATATAAACAAACACCAGCTTAGATGCTATCATATAAAAGAAATTATTATAATCAACATTCAAATTATAAAGGATACCAGTAAAAATATCTAATGATAAGCCAATTGAAGTCAAAATAAGTAAATATTTATATAACCTTGTTTCAATATTGTTAACTCTTTCTTTTGAAAAAAAGTCCATCATTAAAATTCCAATAAAAATTAAACTACTAATCGACATATAAAGTCCCATATTATCAACTTCCTATTCTTTATAATAATATTTTAACACATCTAAAATCTAAATGCAATTAAACCAAATAAAAAGAAATACTAAATTTAGTATTTCATTCTAACTAAGCTGTTAGCTTTATTCTTGCCAATATATTTTTCTCTATCAGCTTGCTCTAATATAGGCGCATTAAGTTTACCATTATCAGTTCTAGGAAGTGGACTTAAAGTATATTCAATAAATCCAGGTAATGCATCTTCGCCTACAGTTCTATAAATAAGCTCATCTATTTTACCTTTTAGTGCTTCAGTATCACACTCATAATTTAAACTTATATGATATACTGGTAAGTATTGATATTTTTCATCAGGCACACTAACTATAACAGCTTCTCTAATTTCGTCAAATTTTAAAAGTAGTTCTTCGATTTCTTCTGGGTAAATATTTGAAACACCACTAACAAAATTTCTTTTTACACGTCCAGTAAATTCAGTCTTCTTAAAATCTTTACCAGTAGCTCTCATTAAGTCGCCTTGGTTAAACCAAACTTTGCCATCACTATCAGTTACAAATACTTTTGCATTTTCTTCTGGATTTTGATAATAACCTTTCATAATAGTTGGGCCACTAACTAAGAATAAACCGGATTCTCCAGGAGCAACATCAATAATCTCTCCACGTTCTGTTAAAGTAGTTTTATCAACAATTCTATATTCAACACCAGGAATAGGATATCCGCAAGTAACAGGCTCCTTATTATAATCAACATAATATGGGAAAGGTAAGTTTCTTGTATCTATAATATCTACGTGTGTTACTGATTCAGTTTCAGTTGCGCCAATTGCATTAGCAATAACAGCGTTAGAGCCACCTTTTCTTAATGTTTCTTCAACTTCTTGTTTTTTTCTTAATTTAAAAGCTTCGCCACCAGATACAGCTTGTTCAACACTAGCCAAAGAACCAGGTGTTATTTTAGAGTTATTAATCATATTTTCAAAGTGAATAGGTCCACCCATAATACCGTTAGCTCCTGTTCTAATGATTTCGTCAGTAAAATCATTAGGTCCCATTTTTAAAGTAAGCGCATATTCCATATTATTACATAATACATAGTGAGTTAATGCTTTACCAAAAACCATATGATTTACAGGAACGTTTCCTAAATGAATTTGTCCTGGCTCTAAGAAAAATACTCTATCTAAAGCTTTAATTAAACAGTTAAAACCATTACCATATAGTTCAACACCTTTATGTCTACCAGTTGAACCACCAGTAAACATAATATCTGAAACATAGTCTGGACTATATGCCCATCTCTCAATTTCGCTATCACTGCCATCTTTAACAATACTTTTTAAATCAAAATCTTTGCCAAATTTAAAATTACCTTCTTTAATCTGTTTCATTTTATAAATTGCTTTTATAATTGGGCTTTGCATTGATTCAATAGGAGAATATAAAATAGGCGAAACATTAAAATCATTCAAAGAGCCTTTTAGATTACCATAAAACATATCAACAGTAATAACTCTTTGTGGTTTAATCATTTCAATATCTCTATGCATTTGATATTCGTTATTAAGAGGGCTAAGTCCAACTGTAATAGCTCCTATTATATCAAGGGCATACATTACATAAATAGACTCAGGTGTATTAACGGCACAAAAACCAATTAGATCACCTTTACGAATGCCTTTCTTATATAAAGCTTTAGCATATTGCCATATTTTATCATGCAATTCTTCGTAAGTAATTTTATCTTTCATGCCTTCAAAACTAAGTGCGTTAAAATTCATATATTTTTTATTTCTTTCTAATAAAAAATCATACTTAGATTGATTTGGCATTTCCATTTCTCTAACTTCACCAGTACGATGTAAGTCTTCAAAAATGATCTTATTTTTTTCCATAATTTACCTCATTTCTAAATTAAATATATAATAATTTCTTCCCAAATGCAATATATTATTAGAAAATTTGTATCAATTATGATACAATATGATTGGTGAAGAAAAATGAACTATAATAAAAACTATATTGAAGCATCATTTAACCCTGAAGAATTAAATGCAATATTTATTAAAGACTTTACTCGTTTTCGGAAAGAAAACAATTTAACTCAAGATTTATTTTCTAAGTATTCAGAAGTATCTCGTGAAAAAATTGCTAGAATTGAAGCGGGTATGCATTCTCCAAGTATAATAAATTTATTAAAAATAATTGGCCCTATAGGTTATACAATAAAGATAGTAAAAGTTAAAGAAAAGAATAAATATTATTAAAATATACTTATAAACTAACTATATTTACAAATGGGTTAAATAAAAGTATAATAAAAATATACAGGAGTTTATTATGAGTGTTGAAGAAGTGTTATTAAAACCAAAAGAAGAAAGAATAAAAGAGTTAGATAATTTAATTAAAGCAGGAGAACTTGAATTAAAATATATTGAAGATTATATTTTTAGTTCCAATGATACTAGACTAATATATTTATGTGGGAAACATATAGAGTGGATAAATAAAGGAAGAGTAGCGAATACTTTATCTAAAAAAATAGACAGTTATTATATTTTAGAATATGCCCATTTTATTCAAAATCTAAAAGATTTATTAGAAGAAGAAAAAAAGAAAATTTTAAATGAACTTAGTAAAGGAATGATAAGAAGTAAAGATCCAATCAGAATGTATTATTATGCGAGAGATATTATGTTTGCGCCAATTGAGAAACTAGCTACTGCTATGGCAAAATATGATAATAGTACATATATTTTTTATATGCTAAGAGGCATTGGCTCAAAATTAAATCCCGAAACAAAAGAGTTATTAGAAAGAAGAGTAATCGAACTAAAAGATCCAAGATACATTGTTGCTGTAGCAAATATTGCGACTATTGTATCTATAAACGAATTTGCAGAAGGGTTATTAAATGCCAAAAAAACGGATATTTACGCAGTTCACTTAAGTATGTTTTTAAAAGACCATGAAGTAGATAATAAAGACTCAAGAGATAAAATTATAAAAGGTATAGTCGAAAGTAAAGACTATATAAGAATTATTGATTTAATAAAGAATACAGAAAACACAACGTATATTGGAATGATAGATTACATTTTAAATGAAAATAATAATGCTAAAAAAACTGATTTTTGGTTAAATTATATAATCACCTTAGCTATATGTAATAGACCTTGTTCAAGTTATGCTGTAGATAAAATTATAGAAAGTAAGAACGTTGAAATAATAACAATTGCTATATACTATATGGAAAATGAAGAATTAAGAGAAAAACTTCAAAATGCATTAAATGGCATACCAAATTTAGACGATGAATACAAAGGAACAAAACTTAAAAGAGAAATGATTTTAAGAGTAAGAAAAGATTTAAAATAAATAATTATATTCAAATTAAGAGGAGGTAAATATATGGAAGAAAATATATATTATTTAGATGTTGTAGGTTATAACGATTATTTACAAAGAATAAGTGCATTAGAGGAAGAATTAAAAAGTTTTTTAGCAACAAGAAGTACAGAAGCAAAAGATATTTTATTAGATGAACACTATTCAAGTGCAACCTCATGTGATTTAGTTAGAAGAGAAAAATTGATTTTAGATAATTTACAAGATTTGCAAAAAAAAAAGAGATCGAATAAAAATTATTGAAAAACACGGAGAAGATACAAGAGTAGATATAGGTGACAGATTGTCATTAGAAATAATGTTTCCATCCCAAAGTATAGAAGAATTAGAAATTGAATTAACAGCAACTATAGGAACATCACATAGCAAAGACAAAGTTTCAATTAATTCTCCACTTGGTAGAGCGTTATACAATCAAGTTATTGGAGGAATATATACATATCAAGTTGGTGAAAGAAAAATGTCTGTTCACATTAAACAAAAATTATTAACAGAAGATAAACCAGTTGAAAGAAAATAAGAGATATCAAGATAGATATTTCTTTTTAAATGGTAAACAATAAAACAATTGACATTTAACCTCTCAAACTATATAATTTAAACTATAATTATAAGAAAAGAGGGCTTATATGTACGATTATAAAACTATAGAACAAAAATGGCAAAAATATTGGCAAGAAAATGAAACTTTTAAAACCGATGTTTGGGATTTTAGCAAACCAAAATATTATGTATTAGATATGTTCCCTTATCCAAGTGGTGTTGGTTTACATGCAGGACACGTTGAAGGATATACGGCAACAGATATAGTATCACGTATGAAAAGAATGCAAGGATACAATGTATTACACCCAATGGGTTATGATTCTTTTGGTTTACCTGCGGAACAATATGCAGTTCAAACAGGTAATCATCCAAGTGGTTTTACTGAAAAAAACATTAAATACTTTAGTGAACAATTAAATACTTTAGGTTTTGATTATGACTGGTCAAAAATGATTTCTACAAGTGATCCAAAATATTATAAATGGACTCAATGGATATTTAAAGAATTATACAAAGATGGTTATGCTAAATATATCGATATGCCTGTTAATTGGTGTGAAGAATTAGGAACAGTTTTATCAAATGATGAAGTAATTGATGGAAAATCTGAAAGAGGGGGCTACCCTGTAATTCGTAAGAAAATGAAACAATTATGTATCGACCAACCTAAATTTGCGGAAAGATTATTAGAAGGCTTAAATGAAATTGATTGGCCCGAATCTACTAAAGAGATGCAAGCGCATTGGATTGGTAAATCTATTGGAGCTCATGTTAAGTTTAAAATTGATAATCATGATTTAGATTTTACTGTATTTACAACTCGTCCAGATACATTATATGGTGCTACATATTGTGTATTAGCACCCGAACATGAATATGTTGATATAATAACTACACCAGATAAAAAAGAAGAAGTTTTAGAATACAAAAAAGTATGCGCTAGTAAAAGTGATTTAGAAAGAACTGAACTAAATAAAGATAAAACAGGAGTATTCACTGGTGCATATGCTATAAATCCTGTTAATGATACTAAAATACCAATTTATATAAGTGATTATGTTTTAGCAAGTTATGGCACAGGAGCAATAATGGCAGTTCCAGCCCATGATGAAAGAGATTATGAATTTGCTAAAAAATTTAATATTCCAATAATTCAAGTATTAGCCAAAAACTTTATTGGTACTGGTTCTTCTGAAGTAAGAAGTGATAAACCAATGACTGAAAGAAGAGTAGTAAATGCTATAATTAAACATCCAACTGAAGATAAATATTTGTGTGTAAATAACAAAAAATTTAACTGGATAGATTTTGTAATGGGTGGCATTGAAGGTAAAGAGACACCAATCGAAGCTGCTAAAAGAGAAATTACAGAAGAAACAGGATATACAGATTTTGCGGATTTAAGAGAGATGGAATTTATTTATTATGATACATTTTATGCAGCCCATAAAGATGTAAATCGCCATATAACTTGTTATACAGTTGTTGGAAAGCTAAAGAGTTTAGAACAAATAGCTATTTCCAAAGAAGAGCAAGATATCGCTGATATCAAATGGATAGATAAAGAGAATTTATTAGATACATTAACTAATGAAGCTCACAAATATAGCTTTTCATTATTAATGAAAGGCGAAGGTGCATACACTGATGATGGAACTCACATTAATTCTGAAATCTTAAATGGTTTAAATAAAGAAGAAGCTATTAATAAAATGGTTGCATGGTTAGAAGAAAGAGGATTAGGCTCTAAGAAAATTAATTATAAGTTTAGAGAATGGATATTTGCTCGTCAAAGATATTGGGGTGAACCTGTTCCAATTGTTCATTTAGAAAATGGTGAAGATATATTACTTGAAGATAAAGAATTACCTCTTGTTTTACCAGAATTAGAAGATTATAAAGGACATAATGGTGCTTCTCCGTTAGAGAATGCTGTTGAATGGAAAACATACGTTACCGAAAACGGTATTAAAGGAGTAAGAGAAACTTCTACTATGCCTGGTAGTGCTGGTTCTAGTTGGTACTTTTTAAGATATATCGACCCAAATAATGATAAAGAATTTTGTAATCAAGAATTAGCTAAGCATTGGTTACCAGTTGATTTATATATGGGTGGACCAGAGCACGCTGTAGGTCATTTAATGTATTCTAGAATTTGGAACAATTATTTATATGATAAAGGTTTATCACCTGTTAAAGAACCATTTAAAAAACTAGTTCATCAAGGAATGATACTAGGTGAAAATGGTATCAAAATGGGAAAAAGATATCCTGAATTTGCTATTGACCCTAAAGATATCGCCGCAAGTTATGGTGCGGACACATTAAGATTATATGAAATGTTTATGGGACCAATTGAAGATTCTAAACCATGGAGTAGTAAAGGTGTTGAAGGAGCTAAAAAGTTTGTAGATAGAGTATGGCGTTTCTTCACCAATATGGAAAATATCACAGATAATAATGATGGTTCATTAGATAAAGCCTATCACACAATGGTTAAAAAAGTAACCAATGATTTTGAGACATTAGGATTTAACACAGCAATTAGTCAATTTATGGTTTTTGTAAATGTTTGTTATAAAACTATGAAATGTCCGAAAGTTTATGCAGAAGGTTTTATTAAGATGTTATCATGTGTAACACCACATTTAGGTGAAGAGATATGGGAAATGTATGGACATAATAATACTATTGCATATGAGCCTTGGCCAACATATGACGAAGAAAAATTAGTAGATGATGAAGTAAATATAGCTATATCTGTAAATGGTAAACTTCGTAACACCATTAAAGTTGCTTTAAATACTGAAGAAGAAGTTTTAAAAGATTTAGCATTAAAAGATGAAAAAGTTGCAAAATATTTAGAAGGCAAAGAAATAGTTAAAACTATAATAGTTCCAAACAAAATAATCAATATAGTTGTAAAGTAAAAATAAAGTAGAGAAAAATCTCTGCTTTTTTATTTAATAAGTGGTATACTATAAATAATAGGAGGATTATATGAAACTAGAGAATAAGATAGCAGTAATAACTGGTGGGGCAATGGGTATCGGAAAAGGTATTGTAGAAGTATATCTAAAATATGGTGCGAGTGTCATAATATTAGATTACAATGAAGCATTAACAAATA
This sequence comes from uncultured Mycoplasmatota bacterium, assembly GCA_948437815.1. Taxonomy (GTDB): domain Bacteria; phylum Bacillota_I; class Bacilli_A; order RF39; family UBA660; genus Caccenecus. Next base: position 5,652 of record CAOJKG010000022.1, on the reverse strand, counting down.
CGCTAACAGAACTAAATGCGAAGTATCCTAATAAAATTAATGGCTTTATTGTTGATATTAGAAACAAAGAAGTATTAGAAGCTTGTGCCAAAGAAATTGAAAGTAGATATGGCCACATTGATATTTTAGTAAATAATGCTGGTGTATGTAAACTCACTACTTTTGAAGATATGGATGATAATACTAGAGATTTCCATTTTGATATCAATATCAATGGCACATGGAATGTAACCAAAGTATTTTTACCATTAATTAAGAAAACTGGTAAAGGAGCAATAGTTAATTTATCAAGTGTAACAGGCCCGATGGTCGCAGATAGTGGAGAAGTAGCATATGCCACGAGTAAAGCGGCAGTATTAGGTTTTACTAAAAGTTTAGCGATGGAAGTAGTTACTAACAATATTAGAGTAAATGCAATTATGCCAGGTTATGTTAAAACACCTTTAGTAGACAATATGGCGATATTATCAAACGAGGAAAATCCTAATTCTGTTGTCGAAGATATAGCAGCCTCTATACCAATGGGTAGACTAGCAGACCCTAAAGAAATAGGTGAGTTAGCAGCTTTCCTAGGAAGTGATGAAGCAAGTTATATAACAGGACAAGGAATAGTAATTGATGGAGGGTCCACTTTACCAGAGACTTCTTCAATGGGCGTATAGAATATGGAATTAGAGACTGTGATAAAAAATCGTCGAAGCATAAGGCATTACAATGAAAAAGAAATAGAAAAAAGGGATATAGAAAAAATATTAGAGTGTGGTATTTTAGCGCCATCTGCCAAAAATCGTCAACCATGGCATTTTATAGTTATAAAAGAGGATAAAGCTTTAAAAAATGAAATAGGAAAATTATTAGAAGGGTGGCTTCCTGAGGCCAGTTTAACTAGTGAAGTTATAAAAACTAGTGATACAATCATAATGATATATGCTGATATTGAAAATACAATTTTAGATGTTCAGTCAGTTGGAGCATGTATCGAAAATATGATATTAAAAGCAACAGATTTAAACATATCGAGTTTATGGATCGGATATACTTTAAAGATAGAAGAAGAATTAAAAGAATTATTAAACACTGATAAAACGTTAATAGCAACTCTAGCCTTAGGATATAGTGATGCTAAACCCAAACCACGACCAAGAAAAGAACTAGATAGTGTTAGTGAGTGGAGATAAAAAAAGAAAGAGAGTTTGAAGTATGAAAAAGAAAGTTATTATATCAATAATAGTATTATTAATACTAGCACCAAGTTGTTTTTTTGCATATAAACATTTTACCAAGGAAGAGCCAAAAGTACCTGATAAGAAACCTCAAGAAGAACTACCAGTTACTGAAGATTTAAAAGGCAAATTTGCAAATAGTAAATTAAGAGTAGATGCATCATTAGCAACTCAACCATTAATGAATGCGTATGCTAAATATTTTGGAGATGAAGACTTTTTAAATGAAGTAAAAGAAAATTATACTAATACACATCCAGGCTATGTTAAGTTAATTAATGGGGAAACAGACTTAATAGTTGTTACAGAACCGAGCGCCGAAGAATTAGCTTTAGCCAAAGAAAAGAATGTTGAACTTGAAGTAACAAAAGTAGTCAATGAAGGCTTTGTCTTTTTTGCCAACACCAAAAACCCAGTAGATAATTTAAAATTAGAGAATGTTATTGATATATATTCTGGAAAAATAAATAATTGGGATGAAGTTGGAGGAAATAAATCAAGAATAATACCATATCAAAGACCAGTTAATTCAGGTTCCCAAACAGGAATGTTATCGCTTGTTATGAAAGGGGTACCATTAAGAGAACCAACGACAACTGAATTAGTAGCAACTATGGGAGGAATAATTGATGCCGTAGCCAACTATGATAACAATATAGATGGATTAGGCTATTCTTACTATTATTATGCTAATATAATGTATCGCACACCAAATATCAAATTTTTAGGTATTAATGGAGTTAAACCAACATATGAAACTATAGAAAATGAGACATATCCATTAATGACAGCATATTATATTGTAACAAGAAAAGATGCAAGTAAAAAAACATTAGAATTTAAAGAAGCATTATTATCAAATGAAGGAGCTAAAGTAGCAAGGGAGGCAGGTTATGTCCCAATCAAAAAGAAATAATATTATCTTTTATAGTATTTTAGCCTTAGTGGTAATATTAGGTATTCTAGGTACAGCTTTTGCTATCTATAAACATAAAGGAAATGTTGATAAGAATGGAGTTACTAACACTCCTAAAGAAGAAGAGATAAAGCCATTTTTAACTTTTAAAGAAGTTTCTGAAAGTGATACAATTGATATATTTAAAAAATATCCTATAAATCCTATTGAAATAAATTTTACAAAAGGTAAGGTTAAAATAAGTGGTTTAAAAGATAAAGAAATTGAAAATAAAGTTAATGAAAAATTATCTGTTCTAACAGTTAAAGAAAGCGAATTTGGTAACAATTGTCACATCAATACAAATGTATCAAATGTTTTAAGTATAAGTTGTGCCATAGAAACAGTAAATGTCAATTTAAAGACTGGTGAAGAAATAACAATAGAAGAACTATTCAATAAAGATTCTGATATATATAGTTTTATAGTAAAAAGTAGTTATAATAGTACTTGTATGTGGGGAATTTGTAGCCCTGAAGATAATGATTCTGAATATGATAACAATATTGAAAATACCATCGCTGAAAATCTCCAAAAAATTAAAAATAATGATTATATCTTAAGTGTTAATACTAAGAATGTTGTTCTAACCTATGAAAGTAAGGAAGATGAATTTAGTGGAATTTATTTAGAGTATTATGATTTCTTTAATGATATAACTATATATGATCGTTATTTAGATAATAGTATATATGAAAAAAATATAACTGATTATTGTGAACCAAATAATTGTGCTGATAAAATATATGAATTATTAGAAAAAGATAATAATAATTATGCTGATGCTGGTCATTTTATAAATGATAAAACATATGTAAACTTTAGAATTAATAATCAAAATAATATAGACCCTGACTACAATTATATTTCTAAAGAAATAACAGAACTTAATTTAAAAGATTATATTAATTTATTAGAAAAAGAAATATTAAAAAAAGAAAAATTAGACACAGAAGGAAATAATTATGCTTATATTTATATAAACGCTGATATATATTATCATACAGCAAATGATTATCAAGTATATTATCAGATTACTAAAAAAGAATATAAAAAAGAAGATTTTATCAAATATCATTTAGGCTTTAATGAAGCTAAAGAAATAAATACAAAAACAATAAATGCTGTAAATATGTTAATAGATAAAAACAAAAAAATAAGTTATTTAAGTGATAATCCAACAAAAGAGATACCTAACTTTGAAACAAAATTATATGAATACATAATGCAAGAGTTAAAAAAAGATGGAAATGATTTCGCTGGTTATGATACATGTTATTTTTCTGAAGATGAAAATTGTGAAGAAAAAAGAGATTATCATAATTTAATTAAAGAGGCGAGTTTCGCTATTGACAAAGTTAATAATAAGCTTCATATGTATGAAGAAAAACCAGGAATGTATGAACCGATTAGTTTTGTTAGTGCAAGAATATCATTAGATGTTTTTAATGACACACCATTAAACGTTATTAAAAAAATAAATGAAGAAGAAGCATTAAGTTTATTTGATAAAAAAGGTTTACATATTTTATATTTTGATAGTGTTCCTTGTGAGCCATGTCGCAATTTAGAAGTTGAACTAGATAGTCTTGTTAAAACTATGAATATAAACATATATAATACATCACTTAACAGTAGTAATACTTTTGATAAGTTATATTCTAAATTAGATATAAAAATAATCTATGAAGAGAAAGAAGCAACTTATGGTGAATTACTAAAAAATAGTAAACTTTCACCAACAGTAGTTGTTATCAAAGATGGTAAAATGGTCGATGGTTTTATAGGTTTTAAAGAAGCAGAAGATATTACTAAAATAGTAGAAAAATATAAATAAACAAAAGATAAATGAACTAGAGGAGGATAAGGAATTATTCTCTTTTTTTGTTATTAAATGAATATATAAAACTTTATATCTTTAAAAATTAAGCGTTTATAATATCCAATAAATAAAATATTTGATATAATGTAATAACACTAAGGAAGTGATTAAATGAATAGATATGAAAGTACAAAAAAAGTAGGATTATTAGGAATTATTGGCAATATCTTTTTATTTATAATTAAGGTAATAGTCGCATTATTTAGCCATAGTGAAGCTATGTTAGCAGATGCCATAAATTCTGCAGGTGATATATTTTCATCTCTAATGACATCAATTGGCAATAAAATAGCTAGTATACCCAAAGACGACAATCATAATTTTGGCCATGGTAAAGCTGAATATATATTTTCTTTATTAATAAGCATATTTATGATTATAATAGCAGGTAAAATATTAATTACATCCATTACATCTATTATAATTAAAAATGAATTTATATTCTCATATTATCTAATATTAGTATGTATAATAACAATTATAATTAAATTTATTTTATATTGCTATTGCAAGAAAGAGTACAAGAAACATTCAAATATTTTAATTAAAGCTAGTATGAAAGACCATCGAAATGATATGATATTAACAACAGGTACTTTAATATCATGTATCTTAGGCAAATATGGATTTTACTATTTTGATGGAATAATTGGAGCAATTATTTCTCTATATATAATGTATAGTGGTATTGAGATATTTATTGAAAGTTATAAAATACTAATGGATATATCTATTGAAAAAGAAGAAAAAGACAAAATAATAAATTATATATTAAGTAATAAAAATGTGAGAAAAGTAAGTGATTTTTATACTATAGCAACTGGTTATAAATATATAGCAATACTAACAATAGATGTTGATGGTAATTTAAGTACTTTTGAATCACATAATATCGCAGATACTTTAGAAACAGAAATTGTTAATAAATATCGTAAAATATACAAAACTATAATTCATGTAAATCCTATTGAGGTTAATAATGAATAAAGAAGAATTAAGAAAGAAATTCAAAATAATTCGAGATAACATTAATAACAGAGATAAAAAAAGTAGTGAAATAATTAAGAGATTAATAAATACAAAAGAGTATCAAAAAAGTAAAGTTATCGCTTTATATAGTAATATTTCATCAGAAGTAGAAACAAAAGAATTAATTAAAATAAGTTTAGAGAATAAAAAAGTAGTTTTACCTAAAATAAACAAAGATAATACTATGGACTTTTATGAGATCAAATGTTTAAAAGATTTAGAAATAGGAGCATTTAATATTAAAGAACCGAAAGTAAAAAATAAAAAACCTATAAAAAAAGAAGAAATAGATTTAATGATTATTCCAGGAATATGTTTTGATAAAAATAAGAATCGAATTGGCTATGGCAAAGGTTATTATGACAAATATTTAAGTAATACTAACATTAAAAAAATAGGTTTATGTTATGAAGAACAAATAACTAAAGAAATAAAAAGCGATAAAACAGATATAAGCCTAGACTATTTAATAACAGAAATAAAAATATACTAAGATAGGCTTAAAAACTAAAAATAATTATCTAAAATTAAAGACAAAAAGAGAATTATATGATAAAATAATT
>CAOJKG010000021.1 GCA_948437815.1 uncultured Mycoplasmatota bacterium | reverse complement strand
ATTGAGCAAAATGGTATAAGAATAAATGGTGAAAAAATAACTGATGTTAATATGAATATAGAAAAGCAAAATGAAATAGTAATTCAAAAAGGAAAAAATAAATTTGTCAAAGTAAAATTTAAATAAAAATGAATTTTAATTAAAAGTCAATCGAAAATGTCAAAAAATACACAAATTTGACATTTCTTTAATTTTGTGGTAGAATTAAGGACAATTAAACAGGGGGTTTAAGAAATATGTATGACAAGATTTTAAGTCTTACATTAGAAAAAGGGGAAAAAGTACATAATAAATATTTATATCTTGCATTTAAGAGATTATTTGACATTGTTGTATCAACATTCCTCTTAATTATTTTAGCACCATTATTTCTAATAATTGCTATTTTAATAAAAATGGAAGACGGTAGAGAAGTATTTAAAATTATGAAACGAATTGGTAAAAATGGGATAGAATTTAACTTTTATAAATTCCAGACTATGGTTAAAGAAGCTGAAGCTATGTTACCAGAACTTTTAAAAGACCCAATAATCGCTGAAGAATATAAAAAGAATAAAAAGTTAGAAAATGACCCAAGAATTACCAAGTTAGGTAAGTTTTTACGTAAGACATCTTTAGATGAATTACCACAATTAATAAATGTTTTTAAAGGCGAAATGTCATTAATAGGTAATAGACCATATTTACCACGAGAAAAAGAAGATATGGGATTATATTATAATGATATTATAAAAAGTAAACCAGGTATTACTGGTTATTGGCAAACATCAGGAAGAAATGATTTAACATTTAATGAAAGATTAAAGTTAGAAAAATTTTATTCAAATAATTTTAATGCTAAAATGGATATAAAAATATTTTTCAAAACATTTATTGTAGTATTTCAAAAAAATGGTGCAAAGTAAAAAATAAATTTAAAAGCTATATATCAAAAATTTCAATGTTATATAGCTTTTTTTATGAATTTAAGGTAAAATATAATAAATAAGAAATGTAGCAAAAGAAGTTAGCTTCATAGAAAGTTGGTATAAGTATGAAACCAAAGATATCAGTTATAATTCCTATTTATAATTGTGAGAAATATCTTAATAGATTAATAGATTCAATATTGTCTCAATCATATGCAAACTTTGAATTGATACTTATTAATGATGGCTCTAAAGATAATAGTGGGAAAATAATAAAAACATATCAAGATAAAAGAATTAAAATTTTAGATAAAGAAAATACAGGTGTTTCTGATAGTAGAAATAAAGGATTAGAAATAGCAGCTGGAGAATTAATTTGTTTTTTAGATTCAGATGATTACATTAGTCCTAACTATTTTGAAACTATCATAAGTTATTTTGAAAAATATCCTAAAACAGAATTATTAAACTTTGGCTTTTATTCTGAAACTGAAAATGATAAATTAGAAAGAATAAATTATGATTTAATAAGTTATAAAGAAAAATATTATGAAAATAAAGAAGAAATAAAAAAAGATTTTGTAGAGTTATGGGACAATACAATGTTATATAATATTTGGAATAAAGTTTTTTTAAATAGAATAATTAAAGAGAATAATATTGAGTTTTCAAGTCATAATTGGGGAGAAGATGTAATATTTAATCGGATATATTTAAGATGCATAAAGAATTTATATAATTCTAAAAAAGCATTTTACCATTATGTTAGGGAACGAGAAGGAGCTTTAACTAAGAATTATAAAGAAAACTTATTTGATGTAAGAAAAAAGGAATATTATGAATTTAATGCATACTTTAAGATTTGGGATATTAAAGAAGAGGAATATATTGAGTTTTCTAGTAGAAGATTTATAGAAAGAATGTTGGGATGTATTGAAAACATTTATTGTCAAGATACAACATTCAAAAAAAGATACCAAGAAATAAAGAGAATTATAAAAGATAATTTAACTCGTGAAACATTAAAAGTAGCTAAACCAAAAAGCAAGAAAACAAAAATAACATTAATACCAATTAAATTAAAATCAGTACTGCTTACAATGTTAATGGGAAGAATGTTTCATTATATAAAAGTAAAACATCCAAGTACATTTAACAAACTAAAAAACAGGAGGTAACAATATGAAAAGATTAAGATATATAAAATTAAGTGATATTTTTGCACCAATTATATTTATCTTAGTACTACCAATATCATTAATTTATCGGGCTTTTTTAAAAATTAGCAACAAGAAATTATGGTTAATATGTGAAGATGGCTATACTGCCAGAGATAATGGCTATTATTTTTATCGTTTTATTAGAATGAAACATCCTAAAGATTATTGTTTTTATGTAATAGATAAAAATAGTTCAGATTACAATAAAGTAAAAGAGTATGGCAACATAATTAAGTTCAAATCGTTTAAGCATTGGCTATATTATTTATCAGCAAGTAAAAATATAAGTATTCATAAACACGGAAATCCTTGCCAATCATTTTTTTATATAATTCATGTAATTCTTAAATTATACAATAACCGTGTATTTTTACAACATGGTGTAATAAAAGACGATTTACCATTTGTTTATTATAAGAATGCTCGTTTTAGACTATTCATATGTAGTGCTAAAAGAGAATTTGAATATGTAAAAAATAATTTTGGATATCCTGAAGGTTATGTAGTAAATACAGGGTTAGCAAGATTTGACACTTTGCACGACATTAAAATTGGCAAGCAGATTTTATTAATGCCAACGTGGAGAAATTGGTTTGGTGGACATACAGAGTTTGAAAAAAATAAAGATTTATTTAAGAATACAAATTTTTTTAAGCATTGGAACAACTTATTAAATAATGAAGAGTTAATAAAATATATAGAGAATAATAATATTATTGTTTATTTTTATCCTCACCAACACATGCAAAAATTTTTGAGTCTTTTTAAAAGCACCAGTAATAATATAAAAATAGTAGATAATAAAGAAAAAGACATTCAAGATTTATTAAAAGCATCAGCTTTATTAGTTACAGATTATTCGAGTGTTTTTATGGACTTCGGTTACATGAATAAACCTGTAATTTACTATCAATTTGATGAAGAAGAGTTCAGAACGAAGCATTTACAAAAAGGATACTTTGATTATAGATTAGATGGCTTTGGAGAAGTTATAACTAATGAATCTGACATTTCTAGTAAAATAATCAAAATAATAAATAATAATTATCAAGATATAGAAGAATATGAAAAAAGAAGATTAGATTTCTTCGAAGTAAGAGATACAAATAATTGCAAAAGAATATATGACATAATAAAAGAAATAGAGGAATAGTAATGAAAGTATTAATTATAACATCTGGATTTTTTCCTGTAACAGAAGGGCAAGGTGGAGCAGTAGAAAAATTAGTAGAATACTATTTAGATTATAATGAAGTAGAACAAAATAAAATTGATGTGTATACTGTTAAAATATCAAATACTAAATATGATAAAAAGAAATATAAAAACACAAATTTTAAAATAATTGACAAAACAAAAATCATTTTTAAATTAAAAAGAGGGATATATGGTATTCTAAATAAAGTAACAAAAAAATATATTCCAAATGCATACATAAGAGAGGTAATCAAAGGCTTTAATAAAAGCAAAAAAAATTATGATTGCATAATATTTGAAAACGGCCAAGATTTTATACCTTATTTTAAAAAGAAAACAAAAGTTAATAGCAAAATTATATTACATTTACATAACGATTATTTAAATAAAGAAACACAAAATGGCACAGAAATTATCGATAATTGTAATGAGATATGGGCTATAAGTAATTTTATAAAAAATAGAGTAGAAGAAATAAATCACAAAAAAGTAAAAGTTAACGTTTTATATAACGCTATAGATATTAAAGACTTTAAAAAAGAAATTACAGAAATAGAAAAGAATAAATTAAAAAATCAATTAGGCATAGAAGATGAATTTATATTTTTATACACAGGAAGACTAATGAAAGAAAAAGGTGTAAAAGAATTAATTTTAGCTTTTAATAAAATAAATAAAAAATATAATAAAACTAAACTTTTAATAATTGGTGGCACAAAGAGTTTAACGGAAAAAGACCCATATAAAATTGAACTAATAAAACTAGCCAATAATAATAAGAATATTATTTTTACAGGTCAAGTAAAAAGTAAAGAAATATATAAATACTATAAAATAGCAAATGCTCAAATAGTACCATCTTTATGTAATGAAGCTTTCGGGTTAATCTTATTAGAGGGAATGGCATCAGATTTACCAATTATCGCAACTAAAGTTGGAGCGATAGAAGAAATATTAAGCGATAATGGTTTTTACGTTACTAAAGACAATATTACAGAAGAATTAATAGTTAAAATGGAAGAAGTATTAAATTATAAAATTAATAATAATCTAAAAAAAGAGTATGAAAAAACACTTGAAAAGTTTTCTTTAGAAAAGTATTGTAATAATTTTTCAAGTTTATTAGAATAAAAAGAGGTGTCAAGATGAAAAAGAGTGAATTTATATATTTATTGGCAATTTTAATATTAGATTTTATATCTCTAGCAGATGTATCAAGAATAATAAATATTGATGGTGGTATAAGAAATATAGTATATATGTTTACAATAATATTATTTATATTTAAAATATTTCAATCTAGATATGAAAAAAAGAAATTTATCTTTATTTTAATTACAGGTTTAATAGCATTATTTGTATCGTATAGATTATCAGACTTTATGTTTTTAACAGATTTTCTTGTAATGATTTCTATAGTAGATGTAAATATTAACAAAGCAATAAAAATAGATATATTTGTTAAATCATTATTTTTAATAATACATAGTATATTTTACTTTCACGATTTTTTATTTGCTTACACTAAAATTGAGCCATACTTTGTATTGACCAAAGCATTTGGGATACGACACTCTTTATATTTTTCGCATCCAAACACAGCGGCAGCCATAGTAGTATGGTTAGTTATAGATTGGATATACATAGCCAAAAATAAAAGAATACCAATAGCTATAGGTAGTTTATTAGTAGCATTTTATTCATATTTTACAATTTCAAGGACAGCATTAATAGTTTATATATTATTTTTATTAATACTATTTTTACTCAATAAAAAACGATTAAAGAAAATTTTTAATTTTTTAGAAAAATATTTATTTATAATTATGGCTGGTGTCAATATATTAATGATAAGTATAAGTAGTTTAATGAATAATCCGTTAATAATTTCTTTAGATAAGATTTTAAGTAAGAGATTATATTATACAAATTTAGCTATAAATACTTATGGATTTCATATTTTACCAAACAATATATCTGATTCAATAATGAAAAACTCTATAATTGTTGATAACTTTTATACTAGAGCATTTATATCTTATGGTTTTATCATTTTAATTATAGTTGCTATTATGTATTATTTATCAACAAAAAAAGAAAATAGTAATTTAGATAAAGCCATATTAATTATCTTTCCAATATATTTATTTAATGAGCTTTTTCCATTTAATGTAGGACGAGCTATACCTTTATTAATATTTGCAAATATATTATTTAATAAAAACAAAATAGAGAAACAAGAAACATAAAAGATAAAAGAAAGGGGACAAGCTATGAGAACAAAAAATTCTATAAAAAACACAATAGTATCATTTTCCAGTAATTTATTAACAATAGTTATTGGATTAATAGCGCAGGGCATATTTATAAAAATACTAGGAAGTGAATATTTAGGTATTAATGGTTTATTTTCAAATATCATATCGATGCTTGGAATAGTAGAATTAGGTGTTGGTTCTGCGATAATATATCATTTATATAAACCAATAGTTGAAGAAGACATAAAAAAAGTAAAAGCATTAATGAACTTTTATAAGAAATGTTACACTATTATAGCATTAATAATTTTAACTATAGGATTAATGATAACCCCATATTTAAATCTTTTTATTGAAGAAGTTACAATCGATATAAATATAAGTCTAGTATATATATTATTTATCATAGAAATAGTTTGTTCCTATCTTTTATCATACAAGAGGTCAATAATAAATGCCAATCAAAAAAACTATTTAGTAAACTTTATTCACATTGGATATCTAGTAATATTAAATATATTAGAAATAATCATATTAGTACTAACCAAGAACTATTATTTATATTTAGGTATAAAAATAGTAATGAGAATCTTAGAAAATGTTGGCGTTACTTTACTTGCTAACAAATTATATCCATATTTAAAAAATAATAATGAAAAACTAGATGAAAATACCAAAAAAGATATATTTCAAAAAGTAAAAGCATTATTTTTTCACAAAGTTGGAGGTTTTATAGTATTAGGTACTGATAATATAATTATTTCTAAATTTATTGGTATTATCGAAGTAGGATTATATTCTAATTATTACATGATCATAGATGCCATTGAAAAGTTATTTGGTCAAGTAATAAGAGTTATTACTCCAAGTGTAGGTAATATGTTAGTAAAAGAAAGTGCCGAAAAAAGTTTTGAAATATTTAAAAGAGTAAGGTTCTTAAACTTTTGGATAGCGACCTTTTCAGGAATATCCCTTTTAGTAGTAATGAATAGTTTTATAACAGTATGGATTGGCAGCAAGTATTTATTAGCCACTTGCGTTTTAATCGTTTTAGTGTTAAACTACTACGCGAAATCAATGCGAAGTTGTCATATGATTTTTAAAGAGGCTGCTGGAATATATTATGAAGATAGATACATTCCATTATTAGAATCAGTATTAAATATAGTAGCATCTTTAATATTATTAAAATATTTTGGTTTAGCTGGAATTTTTATGGGAACAATAATTAGTAGTTTAGCGTTATATTGTATCAGTTATCCAAAATATGTTTATAAAAAATTATTTAATAGAAGTTATTTAAATTATACCAAAGAAACACTAGGATATTTAAGCATATTTTTAGTTTTAGCAGTCATTACATTTAAAATATCCCGATTAATAGTAATAAATAATGCTTTTTTAAGTTTAATAATAAATTGTTTAATCGCAGTAGTTATACCTAATTTAGTATTATTAATAATATTTTGGCATACAGATAATTTTAAATACTATTTAAATCTATTAAAAAGTTTTAAAAAGTAGGGGGATAATATGCAAGGAAAGAAAAAAGGGCTAAATAAAGATTTAATCTTAAATATAATATTAGGAATATTAGGAGCGATATGTTTTATATCAATCAGTATATTTAGTTATTATTTATTTATTATAAATATCATACCAATAAAGTATTTAGTGATGGGCTTTACAATATTAGGTCTTATTCTATTACTAATATTTATTTTAACTATAAGAAAGAAAAATAGAATATTAAAAATATTAGGTTTATTTATTATTGTAATAAGTACAATCACAAGTATATATTTTACAGGATATTTAAGAAACACATATGAGTTCTTAAATAATATTGCCATTAATAAATATAGCAAAGTAACATTTACGCTTATTACATTAAAAGAAAGTGAAATTAATACAATAAAAGATTTAGAAGATAAAAGTATTGCATATATCAAAAATGAATCTGAAGAAAGTATTAAAGATTATTTAAAAAAGAAAATAAAATATAAAGAAATGTTAGTTGAAGAATTTAGCATTTTACCAGATATGTTAATTAATAAAGAAGTAGAAGGAATAGTGTTAGAGGAAAGCTATTTAAATTTAATTAAAGAAGAGATACCAGAATTTGAAAATAAGATTAAAGTTATTGAAAATTTTGAAATAGAAGTTAAAACTCACATAGAAGATAATAATATTGCTGTTAATGATAGTCCCTTTATTTTATATATAAGCGGTATCGATAGATATGGCAGTGTTAGTTCCGTAAGAGGTAGAAGTGATGTTAATCAAATAGTAGTTGTTAATCCTAAAACAAAGAAGATTCTTTTATTAAATACGCCAAGAGATTATTACGTGCAGTTACATAATACAAGTGGATTAAAAGATAAACTAACCCACGCGGGAATATATGGCATTGAAAAAAGTATTACTACCTTAGAAGACTTATATAATATAGATATCAATTATTATTTAAGAGTAAATTTTGATAGTTTAATAAAAGTAGTAAATGCGATTGATGGAATAGATATATATTCTGATAAATCATTTAGAGCATACACCAATAAGAAAGTTTATATTAAAAAGGGGTGGAATCATTTAAATGGCGAAGAAGCTTTAGCATATGCACGTGAACGATATGCTTATGTAAGTGGAGATAATCATAGAGGAGAAAATCAACAACAAGTTATAACTGCTATAATTGATAAAATTAGTAGTTCTAAAGTATTAATAAGTAAATATAATAGTATTCTTACGAGTTTAAATGGTTCATTTGAAACAGATATGCCTATAGATTTAATATCCATGTTTATAAAAAGTCAATTAAATGATATGGCTAAATGGGAAATAGAAAGTATCGCTGTTACTGGATATAATAGTAGTAATTACACATATAGTATGGGAACAAAATATAAATTATATGTCATGGAACCAAATTGGAATAGTGTAAATAGTGCTAAAGACAAAATAAAAGAGGTATTAAATGAAAAATAAAAAAGTAAAAAGAATAGTTTTATACACTCTTTTAGTATTAGTATTAACAACAATATTTATCTTTTCAGGAGAACCTGGTAAAAAAAGTGAAAGTACATCTGATGCATTTACAAGTACAATAATTGATAAAGTAAGTAGTATTACTAATAAAAATATAAAAGAAACTAAGAAAAAAGATATAATAGAGAGTACCAGATTTATAGTTCGTAAAACAGCTCATTTTAGTATATATTTTATATTAGGAATAATTATCTATTTATTATTAAGCACTTATAATATTAATAAAGTAGTATTAATAAGTATAATTATATGTTTTATATTTGGTAGTTTAGACGAGATACATCAAATATTTATACCAGGAAGAACAGCTAGGTTTTATGATTGTATAATTGATACTTTAGGAAGTAGTACAGGTATTTTGATATTATATGGAAGTTCCAAGATAAGATTAAGACAAAATAATAAAATAGTACAAAAACATTAAATGTTAGCAAGTAAAAGCTAGCATTTTTTTATTATAAAGATAATTTTTTGAAATAGAAGAATATTTTTATAATAGAACAATATATTTTAATTAGAAAAGGAAGTGTGTTATGAAAAAAATAGCTATATTAAGTCTGGTTTTAATGTTAGTACTAACAGGATGTGGCAAAAAGAAACCAGAGGACTTAGTAGGAAAGTTTGAAAAAAGCATTAGCAATGCAAAATCATATGTCTTAAAAGGGAACATGGAGATATTAAGTAATGAAGAAACTTTTACATATAGTCTAGAAGCATCATATTTAAAAGATAATTTTTATAAAGTTACACTAGTTAACCAAACCAATAATCACGAACAAATAATATTAAAGAATAAAGATGGAGTATACGTTGTAACTCCAGCATTAAATAAAAGTTTCAAGTTTCAAAGTGAATGGCCAGAAAATAGTAGCCAATCATACATATTATCTTCCATCTTAAAAGATATCAAAAATGACAAAGAAATGACAATAGAAGAAAAAGACAAAGGATATGTCATAAAAAGTAAGGTAAATTATCCTAATAATAAAGAATTAACATATCAAAAAATATATTTTGATAAAAACATGAATTTAGAAAGTGTTGAAGTATATAATAATGAAAATATTGTAAATATAAAAGTAATGTTTTCAAGTGTTAATTTAAAAGGTGGTTTAGAAGAAGAAGATTTTGCTTTAGACAAATTAATTGATGTTAATAAGCAAAATGAAGATAAGAATAAAGACGATAAAAAAGACAATAAAACTGAAAATAAAGGTGAAAATAAAACTGATGGTAATGATAAGAACACAAGTGATAATACTAATAAAGAAAATTGTACTAATGAAGAATGTGACAAAAAATCAAGTAATATTATAGATAGTATTATATATCCTTTATATATACCAAGTGAGACGTATTTATCAAATAGTGAGAAAGTAGATACAGATGATGGAAATCGTGTAATATTAACTTTCGCAGGTGAAAAGAACTTTGTCTTAATTGAAGAAGTAGCAAATGTTGCCAATGAATTTGAGATAATTCCAGTATATGGTGATCCAGTAATGCTTAGTGATACCATCGCTGCTAAAAGTGCCAATTCTCTTGTCTGGAATAGTGAAGGGTTATCATACTATTTAACAAGTAGTGATTTATCAACTGAAGAAATGGTAACTATCGCTGAGTCTTTAGGAAATACCAAAACAGTTGTGGGAACGAAATAAAATACCTACTATAATTAGTTGAATTTTAAAATAAAGGCTTAAGAGGAAAGAAATTATTAACAATAAAAAATAATTGAATAAAATATGTTATTGGTTTTAGCAGTATATAAAGAAAGAATAGTATTGATTGAAAAGTAAACAAAAATTATCATAAAAAACAATGAAATACAAATGGATATAAACATAGTTGCTTTCTTCTTTTTTTCTTGCTATAATTTAAGCAGGGTGAAAAAGATGACAAATAAAAAAAATAGCAAAAGAATAAAAATGGATAAATATGAAACAGAAGAACAAGTGGAACTAAAGCAATTTATAAAAATATTAGTAGTTCTAATTATCTTAGTAGTAGGAGTATATTTTTTAACTAGAGCTTTTGTAACCAAAGACTTATTTAATAAAAAAGAAGAAAGTAGTGAAACAACTAAAGGAGCAATTAATTACAGTACAACCTTAATAGGTAATATGTTTAACAAAATAGACAAGGAATACTATGTTTTAATGTATGATACAGAAGATTTACAAGCTGCCTATTATAGTGGTTTTATGTCTAATTATAGTAAAAATAAGGATAATGATGATTTTATTAATATATATTTTGCGAATTTAAACAATCCACTAAATCAGAAATATGTAACTGATAATGAAGAAGAAATAAACATCAATACAACAAACTTTGATGAATTTAAAGTAGGCAAATTAGCTTTAATAAAAGTAGCTGACGGCAAAATTTCTAAAGCTATAACTAATGCTGAGGAAATAGCCAAAGAATTAGAATATAAAGAAAAAGAAACAGATAATAAATAATAAAGAAAAGCATTCAGAATAATTTGAATGTTTTTTATTGAGTTAGAAAAACATATAGTAAAGAATAAAAAGCGAAATGTTAATATTGACGTACAAAAATTCGTATGATATAATAAAGTTGTTATAATAAATTAAGTTATAAATTAGAAAATGAAAACTAAAACATTTAAAATAATTAAAAAGTATGATAATATAACTATATAGTAAAAATTAAAATAGAGGGAGAATATAAATGAATAATACAGAAAATAAGAATAGCAGTAAAGTATTTAATCTAGGATGGATATTGGCCATAGTTGTAGCAACAAGTATTATTTCAGCATTAACAACGGGTGTTATTATATACAACAACAATAAAATTGGTAACAAGCTAAGTTATTCTGATTTATCAAAAGATGAAAAGCTTAATCAATTTTTAGAAATATATGCAAATATTACGTCTGATTACTATCAAGATGTAAATAAAGAGGAATTATTAGAAAAAGCGATAACTGCCATGATGAATTATTTAGGCGACGATTATACTGGTTATTTAAATAATGATAATACTAATGATTTAATGACTCAATTAGCCGGAAAATATAACGGGATAGGAGTAGCGATAAGCAACGAGGACAAATCAATTACAAAAGTATATGATGATACACCAGCGAGTAAGGCAGGAATTCAAGCTGGTGATATTATTATTGGTGTAAATGATATTGATGTTAGTAGTATAAGTGCTGCTGAAGTAGTAAATATGATAAAAAGTAATAAAGACTATTTTACTTTGAAACTAAAACGTGGGGAAGAAATATTAAGTGTATCAGTAAAAAATGAAAATATTATTTCTCCAAATATTGAATATAATTTAATTGAAAATACTAAGATCGGTTATATGAGTATCGATGCTTTCTCAAGCACTTTAGACATACAAATGGAAAAAGCTCTTAAAAAGTTAGAAAATGAAGGAATAACATCATTAATAATAGATTTACGCAACAATACTGGAGGATATTTAGATATGGCCAGTAAAGTTACAAGTATGTTTATTAAAAAAGGTGAAAAAATATATAGTTTAAATGAAAAGAATCAAGTAAACCATTATTTTGACGAAACGGACGAGCATCGCGAGTATCCAATAGTAATATTAACTAATAATAATACTGCCTCAGCATCAGAAATCATGGCAGCGGCATTAAAAGAGAGTTATGGAGCAGATTTGGTAGGTGAAACAACATTTGGTAAAGGAAAAGTCCAACAAACAATGAAACTAGATGATGGATCTATGGTGAAATACACTTCTGCCTACTGGTTAACTCCAAATGGTACATGTATTGACGAAATTGGAATAACTCCAAATTATTTAGTGAGTAATGAAGAAATACTTGATGAAGAGGGAAGAGTAACTGAAATTATAGATAGACAACTAGAAAAAGCTATAAGCATATTATCAGTAGAAAAAGGTTTAGAAACAGAAAATAATTAAAGTTGTGGCATTTTATAAGCCATATTATGTTTTTTTGAATAAAACTATGATAATAAAACTGGAATGAATCACGAAAAATGTAATCACAATTAAATACTAAAAAAGTAAATTGTGATTTTTTTTAATATTTGGTATAATAAGTTATATATGAAGGAATAGGCGAAAAAGAAAATGAAAAACATAGAAATAGGAGATAAACTGCAAATTCATTGTTATAAACATAATGGCCAGCTCCATCAACTGTGTGATGAAGCAATAGTTCTATATAATGATAATGAAAAGATTATAGTAGCCAATAATAAAGCTAAATTAACTGAAGCAGATGGTCGCAGTTATAGAGCCAAAGAACCGGCGATATTATTTTTTTATAAAAAGCATTGGTTTAATATAATAGGCCAACTAAAAGAATATGGCTTATTTTACTATTGTAATATAGCCACACCATATTTAATTGATGGAAATACAATCAAATATATAGATTATGACTTAGATTTAAGAGTTTTTCCAGATGGTGGATTTAAAATTTTAGATTACAATGAGTACAATTATCATAAAAGAATAATGAACTATCCAAAAGAAATACAACTAATAATAAAAAATGAACTTTCAAATCTTATAAATATGAAAAGAAATGATGAAGGACCATTTGAAAAAGGATTGGTCGAAAAGTATTATCAAATATACAAAAATATAATAAATGAAGATTAAAAATGCAAAAATTAATAAAAAATAAAAATTTTTTTAAAACTGTCATAAACAGTTTTTTTTTACATAAGATATATAGAAAGTAATAAAAAATAGCCCAAAAACAAAGAAAAAATAAAAAATTGCAAAAAAAGTCGAAAAAAAATTAAAAAAGTGTTGACTTTGTGAAGGGTATTTGTTATATTACTTATGCACTTACGAAAAAAGCCCTTAAAAGCTTAGAAAAAAGTGTAAAAAAATTAAAAAAAGTTGTTGACAAAGCCTCGCAGAAATGGTATATTAGTTTCACGCGATGCAAAAAGAAGCAACGCAAGAAATGATCTTTGAAAACTAAGTTAAAAAGTCAATTTTGAGTAGCTTAGATTAAACTGAAATTTAATAGATTGAAATAAATCTTTTTTATTGAGAGTTTGATCCTGGCTCAGGATGAACGCTGGCGGCATGCCTAAG
>CAOJKG010000020.1 GCA_948437815.1 uncultured Mycoplasmatota bacterium | reverse complement strand
TAAGGCAAACCAGAGAGTCTTCAGGGGTTAGTATTAAAGAAGCAAGTACCGATTTAAGTATTGATGAGAATTATCTCTTAAATATTGAAGAAGGAAAAATAGGGTGTTTTAAGGATATTTTTGCTTTAAAAGATTATCTTACCAATTATGCTAAATATTTAGGGATCGACAGTGATAAACTAATTGATGAATTTAATGAGTACATGTTTGAATATACTTCAAAAATACCAGTTAAAGAAATCGAAAAAAAAGCGCAAGCCGAAGCCAAAGAGGAATCAGGCAAAGTAGCTTCTCCATACACTAGAAAGTCAAGAAAATATAGTCGAAATTATTATTTAACTATATATTTAGTAATTATAGCATTAGTAATTCTAGCTATAATATGGAGTATTAAACAAATTACTATTGATAATTCAGTAACTAAAGAAATTAGTTATATTAAGTATACCAGGTAGGAGGAAAAAATAATGAATTTACCAAATAAAATAACAATAACAAGAATAATAACAGCAATTATAATACTAATAATGCTAATGATACCATGGCATAACATGGGAATAACATTTCCTACATTTTTAATCGCTGGAAAAATACCAATAAATTTAAAATATATAATCGCAGGAGTTTTATTTGTTATTGCAGCTTTAACTGATTTTTTAGATGGGCGTATAGCTAGAAGTAAAAATCTAGTTACAGACTTCGGCAAAGTAATGGATGCTATTGCTGATAAGGTTTTAGTAAATGGCTTATTAATTATTATGGCATATGATGGTTTTATAAGTATAGCTATACCTGTAATCATTATAACTAGAGATATATTTGTTGATTCATTTAAAATGGCTAGTGGCAATAAAGGCAAAGTAGTAGGCGCATCCATAGCTGGAAAAGCAAAAACAATGTGTATGATGACTGGAATGGCTTTAACACTATTTTATAATTTACCATTTGAGTTAATAGGTATCAATATTGGTTATGCTCTAATAATTATTGCTACAGTTTTGTCTGTAATTAGTGGAGCACAATATTATTACAATACAAAAGATACATTTTTACCTGAAAAAGAAAATAAGGCTTAAAAAGCCTTTTATTTAGGTAGAAGAAAACTTTTATTAGTAATTTTCAAAAGTTTATAATATAATAGATAAAAGGAGGGGTTACTATGAAAATAAGGCAAAAAGAAGTAGAAGATTTGATTTTTAAAAGTTATTTAGAAGAAGTAATGAAAAAAAAGAAATTTTTAAAAATGAATAGATATATTCAACATGGCAACACATCATGTTTGCTTCATAGTATTGCAGTATCATATTATAGTTATCGCTTAGCTAAATTTTTAAGATTAAATATTCACGAAAAAGAATTAATTAGAGGAGCCTTATTACACGATTATTTTCTTTATGATTGGCACGCAAAATATAAACCAACCAGAAATGTTGGTTTGCATGGAAGGATCCATCCCAAAATTGCATTATTTAATGCTAGAAAAGATTATGATATTAATGAGTTAGAAGCAGATATAATTGCACGTCATATGTTTCCTCTTACTTTCACACCACCTAAATATAAAGAGAGTATTATAGTATGTTTAGTAGATAAAGTTTTAAGTACATATGAAGTTTTTAGCAAAAATGCTTATACTAAAATAACTGATAGAGTAGTAGAGAATAAAAAAGAACGTCGAATTATCTCCAGACGTTTAAATTGGTATTAAGAACATTGACTATAAAGTTGATGTTTTTTTATTTTAAAATACTTTTAGGATAAGGCTTTCGTTCATCAGTTCTACATAATAAATAATCGATCGAAGTATTATAATAATCAGCAAGTTTATGCAAGGTATCAATAGGAATGTTAATTTTTTCAAGCTCATATTTACTATAATTTGATTGATCGATGTTTAATAATTCTGCAATATCTTTTTGAAATAAGTCATTATCTTCTCTAATATCTTTTAATCTATTCATTATATTCACCTCAAAAATAATACCATAGTTATAATTTACCTATTGACATATAGTTATATTTTGCCTATAATATAAAATATAAATGATAAAATTCTAATATAATTGAGCGCTCATTATTTAGAACTAGAAAGTAGGGATAAATAATGCAATTTGAAAGAATAAGAAAAAATCATAAAAGAAAAATTATAATAGGAGGTTTGATATTAGTATGTGTAATATCTGCGATAACTATAACAACAACTAGAGCAAAATATAAAATAACCCAAGATATACCCTTAGCAAAAGGAACAATAAACTATAAACTTTATGACTTTAAAATAATGGCAATGTATAAAAGTGAAGATAAAACAAACTATACAGAAATAAATGAAATGCCAACAAGTGGATATCTAATAAATGAGGAAAAGACATATTGTACTATAGATAATAAAACCCAAGTAAAAGGAAAGATAAAAACAGTAAACGGAATACATGGCTTGTATAATATAACCAAAAATGATAAATGCTATTTATATTTTGATAAATATGTACCACCTATTACAATAGATAATATAATAACAGCAGCAAGTCCAAAGAATACAACACCAAATTTTGCAAATGCGGCTGAGTCTGATGAAGGGGTATATAAAGTTTCCGATGGAATGTATGGAGGAACAAGCTATTATTGGCGAGGAGCAGTAACAAACAATTATGTTAAATTTGCGGGCAAATGTTGGAGAATTGTTCGAATCAATGGTGATGGAAGTATGCGTTTGATTTATGATGGAACAACATGTCATACGAATGGAACAAAAACAACAGATAGTATAGCAAAAACAGGCGCAGCATATAATATAAGTTATGATCGTTCAGAATATGTAGGGTATACATATACAACAGGAAGCCAAAGAACAACAAGCGGAAGTCCATCAAACTTAAAGACACAAAACGAAACATGGTATAGCAACAATCTAGCTAGTTACGCATCAAAGATAGCAGATGGAAAGTATTGCAATGATAGAAATATAGGAACTAGTTATAGCTGGAGTTCACAGACAAGTAGTACGTTCTACTATGCAGGGTATGATCGATCAGGAGCGAAGAACGCATCAAGTGTAAGTCCGACATTAAGTTGTCCTTTGGGAGATGTATATACATTAAAGGTAGGAGCAATAACAATGGATGAAGTAGTAATGGCAGGAGGAAAATGGAGAACAGCAAATAGCTCATTTTATTTATATAATGGTAATTTTTATTGGACTATGTCTCCATATAATACTAGCAGCGTTTCTCAAGCTGGCACATTCGATGTAGATCCAAATGGCTACCTCGACTGGAGCCGCGTGAGCTACAATAGTGGTTTGCGACCAGTAATAAATTTGAAACCTGATACACTATTTGCAGCAGGAGGTAATGGAACACAATCAAATCCATATGTTGTAGAGTAATAAAGATGAGGTTTTTGTAATGAATAAATTTAAAATAGAAGAAAAAGATGAATACATTTTTCGAAATATAAGATTTAGTAAAGAATTGTTTGATAGTATTAATAAAGCAAAAGGTAGTATAACATTTACTAAATTTGTCATAGAAGCTGTCAAGTATGCAATAGATAATATGGAAGATAAATAATATCTTCTTTTTGTATAATATAATTATTAGTGTCAATACTAATTAATGAAAATTGACAAAATTTGACAAAATACTAAGTTTGTGTTATAATCTTAAGCAATTCAAACGAGAAAAGGTTTTGGTTGAATTATGGGGGTTTTAAAAAATGAAAAATAAAATAGTTTTAGGCTTAATTGCCATAACATTATTATTAAGTACTCCATTAAAGGTTTATGCTGTAGGTAGTGCATCAATTAACTTTAGAAGTGAAGATACTGTTACAGTTGGAAATAATATAAAAGTATATATGTCTATAGAAGATGTTGAAGATGCAAATAACGGTATAGTTGGAGTAGGCGGAAAACTAATATTTGATAATGAAAAGTTAGAGTTTGTTGAAGCCAACTTAGTAGATGCACCATATGATTTCTGGTTTAATCCTAAATCAAACAAATTAGCAGGTTTAGATTTTACTTTTGAGAATGCTATAAATAAAGATACTAAGATATATGAATTTACATTTAAAGCTATAGCAACAGGAACCACAACAATTACTTTAGAGGAAGCCGAATTATCTGATTCTAAAACTAGCATTTTAAATAGTATTGTTTATGGTAAAGAAATTGTAATATTAGAAAAAGTTAATGAAGAAGATAATAATATTGATAAAGAAGTTGCTGTAAAAAAAGAAGAAATTAAACCAAAAGAAGAGATTAAACAAAAACAAGAAATTACAAATAAAGAAAAGTTAGAAAAAATGAATGATGTAGTTCATGGACTTTTAAAAAAGTTATCTAATTTATTATAATAGAATAAAGGAATAAAAGGGATAAGGCAAGGAAACTTGCTTTTTTGTTTTGAAATAAAAGATAAAAGCATAAATTTATATAGGTGGTTTTATGCGAATAGTAAAAAATATTCAAAACTTTTTAATGGATCAAGATTATTATATTGACATTTTCAATAATTGTCTTCATGTCTACTATTATGAAGAATTAATCACATTAACAGATGCTTTAATAGAATTAAAGCTAAAAGAATTTAATTTAATAGTGGAAGGAGAACACTTAATTGTAAGCGAAATGGATAATCGCGAGATCTTAATTAAAGGAAAAATTAACTTATTGAGGTTTAACAGGTGAAACATTATAAATTAGTTCGTATAAAAACCAACCAAAAAAGCAAAATATTATTAAAATTAAACAAAATAAATATAAGCATGAGAAATATAAGGTTTCGAGATAATTATGTTTATTTTGAAGTAAATGATAATGATATAAGAAGGATAAAAAAATATTTAATCAGTGAAAAAATCGAGATTATAGATGATACAGGTATTTATAAAATAAAAAAAGAAATTAAAAATAATTTATTATTTATTACGAGTACGATTTTTGCTTGTATAATTTTTTTAATATTATCAAATATAATAGTCAAAGTAAATGTTGTCCATTCTGATTCACATTTAAGAGAACTATTACTTGAGGCTTTAAAAGAAAGAGGCGTAGAAAACTTAACATTTAAAAAAAGTTATAATGAATATGAGAGTATTATTGAGAGTATAAAAAAAGAATACAAAGATAAAATAGAATGGCTAGAAATTGACGTTGATGGTATGGTAATAAATGTTAGAGTAGAGGAAAGAATTGTAAATAGCTTTGAAAAAAAATATGACACATGTCATATAGTTGCTTCTAAATCAGGAATAATAAAAAATATATTAACTAAAAAAGGTGTATCAGAAGTTAGAATTAATGATTATGTGGAAAGAGGAGATATATTAATTAATGGTATGATTAAATTAAATGAAGAAATAAAAAATAATGTATGTGCCGAAGGTGAAGTATATGCTGAAGTTTGGTATACTATAAAAGGGAGTATTCCTTTAGAATATGAAGAGAAAGAATACACTAAAAAGATGCGTTATAATTTTTTATTAAAAACCCCAATTGAAGAATATGAAATCTTAAAAAGCCGAGTTGGAGAAAATAAAGAAGTAAAGAAAAAACGTCTTTTCAAACTAAATAATTATGAATTTTATTTAGCTAAAGAATATGAAACTAAAGTAACTAAAAAAACATATACAGAAGAAGAAGCATTAAGAGAATTAAATAACCAGATCACACAAAAATTAATGCTTAAGGGTTCAAAAAATTCTGATATAATAGAGCAAAAAGTATTGAAAAAAAGTGTAAATAATGGTAATTTAGATATAGAGGTATTTGTTGCCATAAAAGAGCAAATAGGAGTTGTAGAACATTACGATGTAGAAATGGAAAGTGATACAAATGATAAAGAGTATAGGGGAGATAATATCAACATCAGTAGATAAAATGTGGCCTATGTTAACTATATTTCTAGTGGTTATAGCAAGTGTTAGAATTGCCGCTGTCAAATCTAATAATGAAAAGCTTATTTTTTATAAAGAATTTTCTTATCTATTATTTATAGTTTATATTTTATTATTATATGAAATGCTAACAAGAAGTGAATTAAATCATAATAGTGGTTTTAATTTGGCACCATTTACTGAAATGTTTAGGTATCCTATAGGAAGTAAAGGTTTTTATTTTAATGTAGTAGGAAATATTGTAATGTTTATTCCTTTTGGTTATTTAATATCAACATATATAAAGCCTAAAAGAATATTACCTATTTTAATAGTAAGTGCCTTAACAAGTACGACTGTAGAATTTGTTCAAAGTTGTATTGGTAGAAGTTTTGATGTTGACGATATTTTATTAAATGTTGTTGGAGCATTAATTGGCTTCTTATTGTATGTTTCTTTTAATGCGATAAAAAAATTTTTACCAGGGATATTCCAAAATGAACTATTCTACAACATTTTATCAATAATAGTTTTGATATTAATAGTTTTATATGTATTAAGTAGAATGGGAGTAAATATTGTATGAGGTTAAACTATGAAATAAACGATAATTACCAAGTTGATTTCAAATATAGTTATTTAAAAAAAGTAATTAAAAGGGCTTTAAAACATGAAAAAGTTGAAAATGCTTATTTTTCTATCATATTTGTAAACGAAGAAGAAATAAAAAAAATAAATAAAGAATATCGAGGAATAGACAAAGTTACTGATGTAATATCTTTTGCCTTAGAGGATAGTAAAGATACCATTAATAATGATTTAAGAATTCTAGGAGATATATATATATGTATTCCAAGGATGTTAGAACAAGCCAAAAATTATGGTCATTCAATAAAAAGAGAATTATCTTTTTTAACTATTCATGGTTTATTGCATTTATTAGGATATGATCATATGGAAAAAGAAGACGAAAAAGAAATGTTTGCATTACAGGAGTTGATATTAAATGAAGAAGGAATCACAAGATAAAACTGAAATAAAAGAATTTAATCGTGATGATGTCAAAGTATATGGCCTAGGAAGATTTTTTAAAAGTGTTAAGTATTCTATAGAAGGATTATATTATGCTTATCGTTACGAGCAAAGTTTATGGCTTCACGGCCTAGTTACAATTTTGGCTATAATAATGGGTTTTATTTTTAAGATTAGTTTTTCCGAATGGGCTATAATATTTATTGCCTTAGGAGCTATTTTAGCCTTAGAACTAATAAATACAGCAATAGAAGCCGCTGTTGATTTAACAACAACAAATATTCATCCTTTAGCAAAAATAGCTAAAGATTGTGGCTCTGCAGCAAGTTTTGTAATGTCTATAGTTTCTATAGTAATAAGCATGTTTGTCTTTGGCCCATACTTAATGAAATTATTTGAACTTATTTAGGGGAGGTATATATGAAAAGTGGTTTTGTAAGCTTAATAGGTAGACCTAATGTAGGAAAATCTACTATTTTAAATGCAATTATAAATGAAAAAGTAGCTATAACATCTAATGTCGCAGGTACAACCAGAAATATAATTCAAGGGATATATAATGAACCTGATTATCAAATTGTTTTCATGGATACCCCAGGAATAGTTAAACCAGTAAATAAATTAGGCAAAATTACAAATAAGCAAGCGATGAGTTTAGTAAAAGACATTGATTGTTTATTATTTGTAGTAGATGCTCCCGCTGGTATAGGAAAAGGAGACAGATTCATTTTAGATGTATTAAAGAAGACAGAGTCTCCAGTAATTCTTGTTTTAAATAAGATAGACAAATTATCTAAAGAAGAAATAATGAAAAGTATTAATGAATATAAAGATTTATATCCATTTGTTGAAATAGTTCCTGTATCAGGACTAAAAAAAGATAATATAAATCGTTTAATAAGTGTTATAAAAAAATATTTAAAAGATGAAGTTAGATATTTTCCTGAAGATATGAAAACAAGTAATAGTAAATATTTTACGATAAGTGAAATTGTAAGGGAAAAGCTATTTAATGTAACTTTAGAAGAAATCCCTCATAGTCTTACATGTCATACAATATTTTATGAAGAAAAGAAAGATTTAATTGAAGTTCATGTAGATATAATTGTTGACAGAGACACAATAAAGAAAATAATAATCGGTAAAAATGGAGATAGATTAAAAGCAATAGGTACACTTGCGAGACAAGAATTAGAAGGTATGTATGGTAAAAAAGTTTATTTAGAGTTATATGTTAAGACTGTAAGTAACTGGAAAGATAAAGAAAAATATATTAAAGAATTAGGATTTTTAGATTTTTAAACAAAAAAGTGAATAAAAAATTAAAGTTTATCCCATAATCTAATTAGAAAGGTGATAAACATGAATAAAAAGGAAGCTTGGAAAAATTTTCAAAAATCTGGTAAAATCGAAGATTATTTAAAATATAAAGAAATAGAAAAATCTGAAAAGTAATTAGGAAGACCACAAATAAGAGTCTTCTTTTATTATATTAAATTTGTTATAATAAAAAAGAAGTGATTAAAATGCAAAAGGAAATAGAAGGAATAATTATCAAAGAAATACCCTATGGTGAAACATCCAAAATAATTCATGTATACACTAAAGATGGTGTAGTAGGAATAATGTGTAAAGGAGCTAAAACATTAAAAAGTCCTTTTCGTGCCACAACCTTAAAATTCACCTATGGGCGTTTTAATATATATTACAAAGAAAATAAGCTTTCAACATTAACAAGTGTCGACATAATAAATCCATTAAGTGCGCTTAAAAATGATATTATCTTATTAAGTTATCTAAATTATTTAACTGAATTAACAGAACAAGTTATAAAACAGAGTACAGAGAATATATATCAAGATTTTATTACAACTATTTTAAAAATAAATGATGGATTAGATCCCATAATAATGTGTAACATTTTAGAAATCAAATTTCTAGATTATTTAGGAGTAGGCTTAAATTTAGATGCATGTATTGGATGTGGCGGCACAACTAATATAATAACAATCGATGGTGACCGAGGGGGTTACATATGCCAAAAGTGTTTTCAAGCTGAAATAATTGTAGAGCCCAAAACTATTGAATTACTTCGCATGTATTATTATGTTGAAATAAAGAGTATCAGCAAATTAAGAATTAGTGAAAAAATCAGGGATGAGATTAACAGATTTCTAGACACTTATTATGATCGCTATACAGGTTTATATTTAAAAAGTAAAAACTTTCTCAAAAAATTAATTTAAAGAAATGTAAAGGGAAAAAATATAAATATAGGCAAATTAAATATTTTTTGATAAAATAAAAATATAATATAAGAGGAGTGTGTGTTAAATGAACGAAAATGAAATAAGTTCTGAGACTATGGAACTTACATCACCCAAGATTAATCAGAAAGAAAAAAACAGGAAAGGGAAAATTAAGTTTTTAATTTGTGGTTTTTTAGTTGTAATTTCTATAGCTATAGGGCTATTTATTGGATATAAAAAATTAAATAATGACCCTATGAGTATTTATAGAGACTCAATAAATGGTATTTATAAAAAGCTAAATAATGCTATAAAAGAAAGCAAAGATAAGAACTTTACAACCCTAGATTTAACAAAAGATCCTTTTATAGTTGATTTGAAAGCTAAATTAAATAGTAATATGCCAGAGTTAAAACCATTTACAGGTCTAGATTATCATTTAAATGTTGGTATGGATTTAGCTAACAAAAAAATGAATATGGGATTAGATATTGACGAGAATAATAATTCTTTATTAAATCTAGTATTATCTGTAATTGATAAAAATATATATTTAAAACTATATGATAAAATTCTAGATTTAGGCGAAGAAGATATCTTTGGCAACATGAATATAGAAACATATTTTAAAGTTAATGGCAATAATGCAAAATTTGATTATGATAATTACATGTATATTTTAAAAGAGATTAAAACAATAATAATAGATTCATTAGATAAAAATAAATTCAAAATGGAAGAAACAAAAATAACTCTAAATACTAAAGAATATAAAGTTAAGAAAGCAATATATAATCTTGACAAAGAAAACATAGAAAGAACCATAAAATTTATTAATAGTAAAATATTAAAAAATGAGAAGTTATTAAAAACTATCGCTGAGTCTATTGGTTTAAAAGAAGAAGAATTAAAAGAAAAGTTAAATGAAAAAGTGAATACTAATAACATTAATGATATAAAAATTAATTTATATGCTGATAAATTAAATAATATTATCGCTGGTAGTGTAGAAACTGAAAATGAAGAAATAATTAAGTTTGATTGTATAGATAAAAAAACTAATTTTGTAATTGCAAAAGACAATCAAAAGCTTACAGTTACTGCCGAAGAAAATAATAACATAGTAATTACTTTTGCAGAAGAATATAGAGAGCTATTCAAAATAACTATTGAAGAGAATAACAAAAACTATAAAATACCATTTACATTTAATGCTGAAGGAAATGCTATTAAAGGTCTATTGGAGCTTAATAACATCAAAGAAACAAAAGAGAGTTTATCCGTAGATTTTGTCTTTAGTTTAAATACTACAATTGCTAGTGAAAAAATAGATTTTAAAATAGATGGAAATTATAAGATATCAAAAAAAGATTTAAGCACAATAGACCCTACAGGAAGTATTAAAATAGAGAATATTAGTGAAGAAGAAGCTATGGAAATATTTGAGAAATTAAATTCTTTATTTACCAAATTTGGTTTAAATGATTTAGCTGGTTCGATAATATAAGTCATAAGATATGTTAATTCATATCTTTTTTTATATCTTAGTTTAAAAATAAAATAAATTCTGATATAATATTTACAGGTGATAATAATGTTAAATGAAGTAATAGTTCAAATGCAAAAACATAATAGTATATTAACCAAATATGCTTGTAAAGATGAAGAGGCAATATATCTTTTTGAAAGGGATGAAGATATCAGAAGTTCTTTTTTTCGTGATATTGACCGAGTTTTATATTCTTTAGCTTTTCTTCGTTTACAAGATAAAACTCAAGTGTTTTCGTATACTGAACACGATCACATATCTAAGAGAATGATTCATGTTCAGTTTGTAAGTAAAATTGCTAGGACTATTGGTAGAGCTTTAGGACTTAATGAAGATTTAATTGAAGCTGCAGCTTTAGGGCACGATCTTGGTCATGTTCCTTTTGGACACGTTGGTGAAAGAATATTAAATGATATAAGTTTAAAAAATAATGAAGGCTTTTTTAATCATAATATTGAAAGTGCAAGAGTACTAATGAATATTGAAAACTATGGTAAAGGATTAAATGTATCAATTCAAGTATTAGATGCTATCATCTGTCATAATGGTGAAATAGCCAAAGGAATATATAAACCACGAACTAAAACCAAAGAAGAATTTTTACAAGAATATATTACCACATATAAAGATAAAACTTTACTTACAAAACTAGAACCAATGACTTTAGAAGGATGTGTAGTTAGAGTAAGTGATTTAATCGCATACATAGGTAGAGATCTTGATGATGCTATAAGATTAAAGAAAATAAAAAGAGAAGATATACCTGAGTCTATTACAAAAGTTTTAGGTAGTACAACAAAAGAAATAGTAAGCACTTGTATTAATGACATAGTTATGAATAGTTATAATAAAAACTATATTAAATTAAGTGATAACATTTATAATGCAATAGAAGAATTAAAAAAGTATAATTACATTAATATATATAATAATTCTGAATCTGCAAAAACCAAAACAGAGTTAGAACATAAATTTAATGTATTATTTAACACTTATATAAAGGATATTGAAAATAATAATGAAAACTCACCAATTATCAAATCCTATTTAAATAACATGTGTAAAGAATATTTTAATAATAATACTAAAGAAAGAATTGTACTAGATTATATTGCAGGTATGACAGATGATTATTTCTTAAACGAATATGAAAGAATAAATAAAAATGACTAGTTTAAACAACTAGTTTTTATAATAATTCTTGACTTAACAATTGTTCGAGTGTTAGAATAATATTAGTGAGGTAAGTAATGAAGATATTAAAGTATAAAAAAGACAAACAGAATATATATAAAGTAACAACTAATAAAGGTGAATATAAGTTATATGATGATATAATAATTAAAAATGAGCTTTTATTAAAAAAAGAAATTTCGGATAAAAAGTGGCAAGAAATAATTAAAGAGAATAACCAATTAAAAGCATATTATGATGCCTTAAAAAGTATAAGCGTTAAAATGCGTACAGAGCGAGAAATAGAAAACATTTTAAAAAAGAAAGAATATACTGAAGATGAAATAAATGTAACTATAAAAAAGCTTAAGGAAGGAAAATATATTAACCATGAGGTATATATAGAGGTATATATACATGATCGTTTAGCTCTTTATATTGAAGGAGAAAAGAAAATAGAAAAAGATTTATTAAAGCTTGGTATGACAAAAAAAGAAATAAGTCCTCAATTAGATAAAATAGATAAATCCATATATCAAGATAAAATAAAAAAGTATATTGAAAAAAAATTAAAAACAAATAAAAAAAGCAAAAATGAATTTAAAAGAAAAACAATGGGAGAACTAATTAATAAAGGTTTTAATCAAGAAGATATAATTAGTTATTTAGATAATATTGAAGTAAAAGAAAATACTGAAGAAATAAAAAAAATAATAAGTAAATTATATCAAAAATATATTAAAAAATATGATAATAATACTACTATATTAAAAATAAAAAACAATTTATATCAAAAAGGTTATACAAGTATTGACATTGAGAAGTATTTAGATAAAATAGTTTAATATGTAGTAGGTGGATTATATGACAGAATTAGAAATGTTAGTATTAAATAGTATAAAAAAGAAACATAGTTGTTTAGAAATAATGAAGTTATATAATCTTACAGTGGAACAATTATGGAATATTTTACTAAGTCTAAAAAATAAAGGATTTTCAATTTTAAGAAAATATTATTATAATGGAGACTTAGTATATGAATTTGATAAATTAATAAAAGAAAATCATGAATATAATAATAAAATAATAATGGGTAAAAATGATAGTACTTTTACGGCTATACTTATTGCTGATACTCACATTGGTGGAGATAATGAGAATTTAAAAGCACTTGATTTAGTGTATAATCTTTGTACTCATTTAGGAATACATATTATAATTCACTGTGGCGATTTTATTGATAGTTTTGTTAATGGAAAATCTGTTGATAATTTTATTGAAAGTCAATTTGAACAAATAGATAGGGCACTAAAATTATATCCATGTGATCCAGAAATATTAAATTTTATATGTTTAGGAAATCATGATATGTATGCACTTTCTAAAGGAAATCAAAATCTTGCTTTTGCTTTTGAAAATCGACGACACGATTTAATACCAATTGGTTGGAACTCTGGAAGAATACAGGTGAAAAAAGATAAAATTTTAGTAGGACACAAAGTGAATAAAAAATTCCCTTATGAAAATGATGAAAGCGTGATTGTAATGGGACATAAACATCTTTTAGGATATGAGTTTAATAAAGGAAAAGCTATTATAAATGTTCCAGCAATAGTTGGTTTTAGAAAGGCAATATTAAAATTAACTTTAAAATTAGAAAAGGGATATTTTGCCTCAGGTATTATTGAAGAATTTACACTGGGGGAGGGGTATAATTTAAGTGATCTAACTAAATCTAATGAAATCAAATTTGAACTTGAAAAAGAAGGCGAAGCTCGTAAAAGGACTTTAAAGTAAAATAAAAAAACTCCTTACGAGTTTTTTATTGATTATTTGTACTTGAATTTTTTGCATTATTAATTAAATTATTCATATATCTTCCATATTGAGTACTGATTTCACTATCAACAATATTTAATTCATTTTTATCGCGATAATATTTAATAGCATCAACCATTAAAGTCTGACCATCTTTACTAGCTAATTTATTTTGCATAATTTTCTTTTTCATAGTTTCAAGCGAATCGTCATATGACTTTTTCTCACCAGTCTTAGTTTTTAAGATTACATGATATCCAACTTCAGTAGTAA
>CAOJKG010000019.1 GCA_948437815.1 uncultured Mycoplasmatota bacterium | reverse complement strand
ATTTCTTCTAAAATAAAAAGACTATTAACAAATTTTCTTTTGTCAACAGTCTGAGCTACCCCAAAAGGTAGTTTTTTATATTTTTTTATATTCCCAAGGTCTACTTACCAAGTTATATTCTCTAGCGCTTATACAATCATCTAAATCAATATATTCTATTTGAAAGAATAGAGGAACATAATAAACATTTTTTCCTGAGTAATTAGATACACGAGAATAAACATTATTATAATTATTCACTTTATAAGAAATATCTATATACCAATGTCCATTTCTTTGATAAGTTTGAGTTATATTATGAGAGAAATTTTCTTTCTTCAAAGCTGATCTTTGATAATTATATGGTAAATAATCTAAATAATCTAAAGACGCTACCATCGTAACTTGAGGATTATTAAAATAAGAACGTATACTATCATATTGACTATCATATAAATATCCTGCATTAATTACTTTAGCATTTTTCATATTTTTATCGTAATACTCAAGAGAATAACTATTATTTGAATATTTATTTTTTTCTTCAATATTAATAAAATAATCAGTTTCTGTTTTTTGTTTGCAATATGTTAAATTAGAACTATTATTTTCAACATAAACCCAGATACTAGTAGTAAAACCATCAGCTGTTGCACTAATTAAAGCTCTACCCGTATTTTTAGCTGTTACTTTTCCGCTACTAGATACAGTTGCAACACTTGTATTTGAACTTCTCCAAGTTACATTTTTATTAGTTGCGTTAGTTGGATAAATAGTTGCTTTTAACATATAAGTATCTCCAACTTCTAAATCTAAAGCCGACTTATTAATAACAATATTAGATACTGGAATAACACTATTTACATAAATTGTAGCACTAACACTTAGCCCATCAGCTGTAGCAGTAATAACAGCAGTACCACCCCTGCGAGCTGTTACCTCACCATTGCTATTTACTGTTGCTACACTTGTATTTGAACTTTTCCAAGTTACATTTTTATAAGTAGCATTACTTGGTGTTACAGTTGCAACTAATTTATAAGTTTCATTAATATCTAAGTCTAAATAAGATCTATTTAAAGTTATTTTCGAAACAGATATTACATTATTATCAACATAAACTTTAGCACTAGCAGATTTACCATCAACAGTAGCTGTAATAGTTGTAGTACCTTTTCTTAATGCAGTTATTTTACCACTACTAGATATAGTTGCAACACTTGTATTTGAACTTTTCCAAGTTATATTTTTATTAGTCGCATTACTTGGATTTATTGTTGCAGTTAAATAATAAGTATCATTAACATCTAAATAAACATTTGATCTATTTAAAGTAACACTTGTAACTCTAACTACACCAGAACTATTATTATTGTTATTATTACCATTATTTGATCCAACTGAACTACGTTTATCAATTACAACAGTACGATTACCATTACTATCTAAATAATATTGATAAATAGTTGTAGTAACATAATTTACTTTTTGTTTCATAGTAAATAGCACTTGATAACCAACTAATCCATTACCAGACTTATTATAAATACCATAATAAGAAGGGTTTTCAACATAAATATTAACACCAGTTTTATTTTTTAAAGATACAGCTTCATTACTTATCTTTATATATTCTAAAGCTGAAATAGAACTAACTTTATTAGCATATTCTGCCTTGTAAAAATCAGACTTACTTACTGCACAGTTACCAGGAATAACATATGCTAAAGGATAACTAGAAGTATAATCTTTATTACCATATGTACAACTATTTGCTATTGTATTATTAGATGAACCAGGCTTATTAGTTGTTCCATTAGAACCATTACTAGGTTTATTAACTGTATTATTAGATCCACTACTAGGTTTGTTAGTAGTTCCATTATTACCAGGTTTATTAACTACATTATTAGTATTTGAATTATTATCATCAGTATTTTGATTATCATCTTGATTAATATTACCATTATCATCAGTAGGAACATCAAGCTTTTCATCTTCAACTTTAATAGTATCAATAATATAATCAGACTCACTACCACAAACAAGTTTTATTTTAAGAGTATAATCAGTACTATTAATTTTTGTAGCTTCTGCAAAACTTCCAATTGTATCACAAGTATTATTATTTTGATCTTTAAACTCTACTAAAAGTTTATTATCAAACATTTCTCCAAGTGTTATTTTCTTTCTACCATTAACATTTGTTGGTAATCTTGAACCTACAAAATATTCACTCGCAGCAGTTTTCATTGCTTGTAAATTAGTAGATAAATTAGATTCTAATACTTTTTTATCTTTTTTAACTAAAGATACAATAAATATTAAGATAAATACTGCTACTAAAAGAATAGCAAATTTAATCAACAATGATTTCCAATTAATATTCAAATTACTCAAATTAAAACTTTTCTTTGGTTTTTCTTCGTACATACCAAATTCCCCCTCTGTTTGGTGTGATATGATATCACAAAATAGTCAAAATGTCAAATTTTACAAAATCCTAACAATCATAAAAAACAGTACTTTTTTAAGAAACCTTTCTAGCTCTAGAATTAGCATTTTCTACAGATAACTTTTTATCTAAACTAGCTAAAAGTCTAAAAACATGATTGATTTCTCTCCCCCTCATAAGTTCTCTTTCTAAGATATTACCATAAAACATCAAAGTATTCTTAAGCATTTTTGGATAACAGCCTGAATATTGACGTAATAATTTCAAAATATCTTCTTTGGAAGCTTTAGAAATATCAAAATGATCTGAAAATTTATCTTTAAGCATTAAATATATTAAATCTTCACTTATTTTGCAACCAGAGTTTAAATACTTATCAAAAAAATCTTTAAACAAGGCAATCTCATCAGAACTAAGATTATTAGAATTATTTCTATAAAAATCTTTAATTTCTCTTAAAGAAAAAGAATTTTCTTTTCTAATGCCTTCTTTATACTTAAATACAGCTAATACTAATCTATCAATCATAGAAGATATAGCCCTAGAAGACATACTTAAACCCAATTTCTGTTTGATTTCTTTAGCATCTAATCTAACTAATGAATTCTCTCCTATATATAAGCTAAATACTCTTTTAGCTAAATCCAAATCACCTCTATAAGGAAAGTCTGGTCTATCAACAACTTGATTATAATAATCATAGTCAAATCTAATAACATTAGCATTATTAATTAAATCATATAACATAGTTTTAATTTTATAAATTAAACGTACTGCTTGACTTTCAGATAAATTATATTTTTTAGCTATTTGTTTATTTGTTAGCCCAGAAACATAATAATCACTAATAATTTCTCTTTCTTTTAAAGTAAAATATTTTAAATTAGGCACAATATCACATTCATAGCTTATTATTCCTTCTTTTTCCCCTATAAGATATTTATTTATATTGATTAATGCAATTTGATATTTTCTTTTAAGACTTTTATTTGTTAAATGATATATTTCAGCTAATTCTGATATAGATTTAAGAGAATAACCATTAATTTCTAATAAAGAACAAATAATTTCTCTATCTTCCTTAGTTATCGGTAAATGAGGATCTGCTAAAATACTAGATAGTTTTTGTCTATCAATAGAAATTAGCTCTGGCATCAATATACCCATTTTTCTTTGTTTAAGTTTTTTAGTTATATCTTTAAATCTAGCGCTTACATCTCTTTTAAAATCTAATCTTTCTTGTAATTTTTTTCCAGCCAAAATTTCTCCATCTAAATTATACTTATTCTTAATACCAAAATAGAAACTCAAAAACGTCTTATCTTCTTCACTAATTACACTTTCACTTGGATGCATATTAATTTCTGCAATAGATAAATCTCTTAATTCTTCATGAGTTAAAGTAATATCTTCTTTAACATTAAATTTAGGTCTTTCAATACCAAATCTATACCCATCTATTTTTTGTATACCTTTTGAAATAATAGTTGAAACATCTTTTTTATTTATTTTTCTTGCAATATCTTCATAATCTTCACCATTCATAAACATTAGTAAGGCTTCTCTAGTTTCACTATTAAGAGGATATTTATCATCTAACACATATGGCATATATATAGTTTTATCTATTTTTTGACTATGATTTAAATTGCTATATAAAGTTAAACAATAATTTCTAGATAATTTTATTAAATATCGAACTTCATCATCAGTAACTCCATATTTCTTACTAAGCTCTGCGATAGATAAACGAGCACAATTTACACCATAATAATCGTCCAAAATATCTCTTCTAAAATTACATGTTTCTTCAGGGTATTTTTCTAAAACTTCTAAATATTGCTCTTTAGATAAAGTATATTCAAATATATCTTGAATTCCATAATAAAGCATTTCAAGTCTATTTATTAAATAAGATTTATGGCTATATTCATTAGGATATTGACGATAAAAAACAGATTTATCTTGCATACCAAAAACAAAACATTCTAAAAATAAAGATTGTTCTTCATTAAATTTATCTTTATTATCCAGATAAGCTTTTTTTAAAGAATTAATATTTACACTTATATCTTTTCTTTGATACCCATAGATTAGAAAATTAATATATTTCTCTGCTTTATAAGGGATAAGCCAATTATTTGAAACAGGACCAGCAAAATATCTTTCTAATAACTTTCTACTATTAAAAGATAAAGTGCAAAAATCATCACCAAAAAGATCTCTAATTTGTTCAAAAGACATATTAGAATATTTACATATCAACCTATTATAATCTATATCAGAATCTTTAATCATTTTAATAGCTAATTTATGATTTTCATTTAAAGCTGAAACAAATTCTTCATAAGATAAACCCTTTAAACCTGACATTCTAATTATAGAATTAAATTTCTTTGAATTTCTTTTTAATAAATCAAAAAAATACTTCGTAAATTCAACATTAAAGCATTTAAGTTCTAATAAAAACATAGCTAGTAATCTTTCTTCTTTATATCCCGATTTTTCTAATTTATCCAATAAATTATCTAATAAATACGTTTTATCTTCATATAATCTTTGTTTTATAAAATTACCAACAGCATTATTTACGCGCGCAACTAATTCTGCCGTAAAAAGATTTGAAGAAACATTTTTCTTATGTAAGTTCCACGCAATTTTTGCAAAAAGCTTTTCCCAAGCTTTAAAAGATATACATAAAAAATCACACTTACAATATGCATAAGCATCTAATAGTTCTTTTGTACTATTAAATAAGCTCTCTTTTAAAACACCTTCTAATCTTTCTAATTCTCCCATAAAACCGCCCCTTTTCTTTAAATTGCGCTATATAATAGCATATTTAATCCCATTTGTCAAAAACATATATAACAAAAAACAAATAAACATTTGACAAACAAATATGCGCTTGTTATAATAAACATATTCTTTAGTGTAAAACTAATAAAAAAAGACAAACTAATAAAAAAGGAGTAGTAAAATGGATAAAATTATTGTTAAAGGTGCTCGTGAAAACAATTTAAAAAATGTCAGTATTGAACTACCGAAAAATAAATTAATAGTTATGACAGGCGTATCAGGTTCTGGGAAATCTAGTTTAGCTTTTGATACAATATTCGCTGAAGGTCAAAGAAGATATGTGGAATCCTTAAGTGCCTATGCTAGACAATTTATTGGTATAAGTGAAAAACCAGATGTCGATTCAATTGAAGGATTAAGCCCTAGTATATCAATTGATCAAAAAACAACTAATAAAAACCCTCGTAGTACAGTAGGAACAATCACTGAAATTTATGATTATTTAAGATTATTATATGCTCGTGTAGGAATACCTTTTTGTCCTACTCATAATATTCCTATAACTAGACAATCTATTGAAGAAATGACTAATAAAGTAATGGAATTAGAAAATGGTACTAAAATAGAGATTTTAGCACCTGTTGTACATGGTGAAAAAGGAACACACAAAGATTTATTTGATGATTTAAGAAAATCAGGATATTCGAGAGTAAAAGTAAATGGTGAAATGCGTTCTTTAGATGAAGATATAGTTTTAGAAAAAAACATCAAAGATAATATTGAAGTAATTGTCGATCGTATAGTTATAGATTCTGAGGAAAGAGGCAGAATATTTGAAGCGATTGAAAACAGTACTAAACTAGCTAGTGGCAAAGTTTTAATTCATATAATTGATGGTGAAGAAATACTAATGAGTGAATCATATGCTTGTCCTCATTGTAATTTTTCTATTCCAGAATTAGAACCAAGATTATTTTCATTTAACGCTCCCTATGGTGCATGCCCTGAATGTAAAGGTTTAGGAACTAAATTAAAAATAGGTGAAGCTTTAATAATTCCTGACAAAAACAAAACTATTTTAGAAGGTGGAATTAAAACCCTTAGTCCTGACACGATGGAAATGACCCAACTCCTTACAGTATGTGAATATTATAATATTGATTATAATAGACCTTTAAAAGAGTTTACTAAAAAAGAATTAGATATAATTCTTTATGGTTCCAAAGACAAAATAGATTTTAAATATATATCTAAAAATGGTAATACTAGATATACTAGTGAATATTATGAAGGAATAATAAATACTAATGAAAGAAGACATTTAGAAACATCATCTTCTTGGCGTAGAGAATGGTTAGAAACATTTATGGTTGAATCTCCATGTCCTGTATGTTCTGGCGCAAGGCTTAACCCTTCTGTTCTAGCAGTTAAAATAAATAAGAAAAATATTTTTGAAGTTACTAACTTTAGTATTATCGAATTAAGAGATTTCATTGGCAATTTAAAACTTACCAATGAACAAAAAGAAATAAGCGGTTTAGTTACTAAAGAGATATTAAATAGATTAGACTTTTTAAAAAATGTTGGTTTAGGATATTTAACTTTATCAAGAAGTGCTGGTACTCTATCAGGTGGCGAAGCTCAACGTATAAGGCTTGCTACTCAAATAGGTTCTAAATTATCTGGTGTTTTATATGTTTTAGATGAACCATCGATTGGATTACATCAAAAAGATAATGAAAAATTAATAAAAGCTTTACAAGAAATGCGCGATTTAGGAAATACACTTATAGTTGTTGAACACGATACTGACACAATGCTCGCTAGTGACTTTTTAGTAGATATAGGTCCAGGCGCTGGTGAGTTTGGTGGAGAAATTATCGCCGCTGGAACACCTGAGGAAGTAATGAAAAACAAAAATTCTTTAACAGGTAAATATTTAAGTGGTAAAGAAAAAATAGAAGTACCTAAAAAACGTCGTAAAGGTAATGGTAAAAAATTAAAAATAGTTAAAGCTACTGAAAACAATTTAAAAAATATTAATGTAGAAATACCTTTAGGCAAATTCGTATGTGTAACCGGTGTTTCTGGTTCTGGTAAATCTACTTTAATAAATGAAATCTTATATAAATCTTTAGCAGTTACAATTAACGGTTCTAAACATGTACCTGGTAAATGTAAAGAAATCAAGGGTATTGAAGAATTAGATAAAGTAGTTCAAATAACTCAAGATGCAATTGGTAGAACTCCAAGAAGTAATCCTGCTACATATGTTGGTGTATTTGATGATATAAGAGATGTATTTACAAATACCAAAGAAGCCAAAATACGTGGTTATGACAAAGGAAGATTCTCATTTAATGTTAAAGGTGGAAGATGTGAAGCCTGTTGGGGAGATGGCGTAAAAAAAATAGAGATGCACTTTTTACCAGATGTATATGTTCCATGTGATGTATGTGGTGGCAAAAGATATAATAAAGAGACTTTAGATATTAAATTTAAAGATAAAAACATCGCTGATATATTAGATATGCGTGTAAGTGAGGCATTACCATTTTTTGAAAACATTCCAAAAGTATACAATAAATTAAAAGTAATGGAAAGTGTTGGACTATCCTATATCAAATTAGGTCAATCTGCCCCTACTTTATCAGGTGGTGAAGCAGGAAGAGTCAAATTAGCTAAAGAACTTCAAAAAAAACCTACAGGAAAAAGTATATTCATCCTTGATGAGCCTACAACAGGACTTCATAGTGATGATATCAAAAAACTTTTATCTATTTTAAATCGTATTGTTGACAATGGCGATACAGTTTTAGTAATAGAACACAATTTAGATGTTATTAAAGTTGCCGATTATCTAATCGATTTAGGTCCTGAAGGTGGAAATCTAGGTGGCGAGATTGTTGCTACTGGAACTCCAGAAGAAGTAGCCAAAAATAAAAACTCTCATACTGGAGAATTTTTAGCTAAAATATTAAAATAGAAAAAAGGATTTCATATGTTTAAGAAACTAGTTAATACTATACGATGTTATCAATCTTTGCATATAATAAATAGAAAGAAGGATAACAATGAAAATCGAAAATTTAATAGGAAACACACCTATAATTAAAATAAAAGTAAAATACCAAGAAAAAATAGTTAATGTTTATGCTAAATTAGAATATTACAATTATACTGGAAGCATAAAAGACCGTTTAGCTTATCATATAATAAAAGAATCATATAAAGATGGCAGCTTAAAAAAGGGTCAACCTATAATAGAAGCTACTAGTGGGAATACAGGAATATCATTTGCCAGTTTAGGTGCTTATTTTGGTCATGAAGTTCACATTTTTATGCCAGATTGGGCTAGCCAAGAACGTGTAGCTATAATGAAACTTTATGGAGCCAAAGTATATTTAGTTTCCAAAGAAGATGGAGGCTTTAAAGAAGCTATTAAACGAGCCGATAGGTTAGCTAAAGAAATAAATGGATTTAGACCTAACCAATTTGATAACATTAAAAATATTGAAGCTCATTATAATACAACTGGATTAGAAATTATAAATAGTGTTTCTAAAATAGATAGTTTTGTAAGTGGTATTGGTACAGGTGGTACTTTAATAGGAATAGCAAAAAGAATTAAAGAAATAAATAAAAATGCGAAAGTAATCGCTTTAGAGCCTTTACAAATGCCAATAATGAGTCAAAATATCACCACTGGCACTCATCGTATTGAAGGTATAGGTGATGACTTCATACCAAGTATTGTTGATAAAAGTTTAATTGATGAAGTAATAACTATTGATGATGAAGATGCTATAAATATGTCAAGAATACTAGCGAAAAATTTTGGACTAGGTGTTGGAATATCTAGCGGAGCTAATCTTCTAGCCAGTATTTTAACAGCCAAAGACAATGATAATGTAGTTACTGTATTCGCAGATGATTTCAAAAAATATTTAACAACAGATTTAATTAAAGAAATAAATAATAATAGCAATTTAATATCAAATCAAATTGAAATACTATCTATTACAGCTCTTGCCAAAAACTAAATAATATGTTAATCTATATACAGATGAAGGAAACTTCTTACAATAAAAAAGACAGACGTATAACTTTTGTGCGTTAAGCGTCTCGCATAAGCGGTCGCGCTTAACTCTTTAGATGTCAATCTAAGTTGTGTTAAGCGTTTTTTTATGCCTATGCTACTTCTTCTTTGGTTTGTCTTCTCTTAATAAGTATAACAATACTGCTAAGATAACTAGATAATCCACCTAGTCCAAGACCTCCCCTTCAAATACCATATTTCATCTGAATCACTCCTTTAATTTTAAAAAGACCAAAGGAGAACACTTAAGAGTTTCGAATTTCTAATATAATTATACAATATATTTTTCTAATTGTAAAAACATTTCCCCATAAATTATTAAGAAATGTTATAATATAAAAGGTTAATCTAAAAAAGAACTCCGTTTAACTGGAATAGCCCTTATGCTAACGTGTTCTGTGTGCGTAACGATGGCTACCTCAGCAACACCAACGTGGACAACACTGCTATTGGTTTGCGCCCAATATCCTTTTTAAACTTACATATTTGATTAAGGTTAAATATAATAGAATTAGGATACAAGATTAATCATAGTAAAAAGCTAAATAAATGATATTGACGTTTACTAACATGTTTAGTAAACTTACGCAATATCTTTTTAATTTGCTTTCTTTATTAGTATAATTATTGTATAATTAAAATGTGATAAATATGGATAAAAAAGGATTTACATTAATAGAACTTTTATCAACTATAACTATAATGACAGTTATAGCCACCATGGTATGTATAAATATTAGTAAAGTATTCGATAATAATGATAAAGAAGAAGAAAATAACAACGAAATAATAGAAACAGCCGCTTGTATTTATATTGAATTAGACAAAAATGAAGAAATAAAAAATGAATGTTATAAAAATGGTTGTGATATATCAACAGATATATTAATCAAAGAAGGTCTACTAGACAATGAAAATGTTAGTAAAACTGAAATTATCCACATTAATAAAATTAACAATGAAAAAAAATGTACAATAAAATGAGGTGAAAAAAATGGCAAAATTATATTTTAGATATGGTGCAATGAATTGTGGAAAATCCACAGCCATAATTCAAGTGGCTTACAATTACGAAGAAAAAGGCAAAAAAGTTTTATTAATGAAACCAAGTATTGACACTAAAGGACAAGATACCATAAATAATCGAAGTGGTCTATCACGTAAAGTTGATTATTTAATAAAGCATAATGATAAAATTATAGATCTATTTACTCCATTAGCAAAAAAGATTGATGCTATTCTTATTGATGAAGCACAATTTTTAACAGAAGCACAAGTTGATGAATTATATCAAATAACCAAGATAGTAGACATTCCCATATTATGTTATGGTTTAAGATGCGATTTTAGAATGGAAGGTTTTGAGGGATCCCAACGTCTTTTATTAATCGCTGATGATATAGAAGAAATCAAAAATATATGTTCTTGTGGTAAAAAAGCTACACAAAACATTCGATTTAGAAATGAAATTCCAACATTTAAAGGCAATCAAGTTGCAATTGATGGTGAAAAAGAGACATATGAAGCTTTTTGTGCCAGTTGTTATTTTAAATTAAGAGAAAAATATGATAAAGACTTCAAAATAGAAAGCAAAATAAAATCAATAAGAAAGGAGCAAAACAAATGAAAGAACAAATAATAGAAGTATTAAAAGATATCCATGAAGCTAAGACTTTAATGGAAATAAATGATTTATTAAATTTACATACAGTTGAAGAATACAAAGATTTAAGTAAAGCTGTTGAAGAATTAGTAGAAGAATATGAATTATTTAGAACAAAAAAAGAAAAATACTTATTAATTAAAAATTGTCCTGGCTTAAAAATTGGAAAAATAGCCATCAATAAAAAAGGTTTTGGATTTTTAATACTGGAT
Source organism: uncultured Mycoplasmatota bacterium (assembly GCA_948437815.1). Taxonomy (GTDB): domain Bacteria; phylum Bacillota_I; class Bacilli_A; order RF39; family UBA660; genus Caccenecus. The sequence goes on along the minus strand of CAOJKG010000019.1, from coordinate 2,862 downwards.
AAAGAAGACGATATTTATGTAGGAAGCGAAAATCTTAATAATGCCATTCATAATGATACAGTACTAGTAGAAGTAATAAAAAAAGGATTAAAACCAGAAGGCAAAGTTTTAAAAATCGTTAAAAGAGATTTAAATAATGTTGTAGGTGAAATAATTATTAAAGATCACAAAATGATGTTAAAACCAGATGATGAAAAATTAGATATAACAATATATTTAAGTAAAGAAACTACCAAAAATTGTGTAGAAGGACACAAAATTTTAGCTCATCTAAGTAAAAACTTAGGACACAAAAATTATCTTGCTGATTGTATAAAAATAATAGGACACAAAGACGATGCTGGAATTGATATCTTAAGCATAGCTTATAAATATAACATTATAGATGAATTTAATGAAGAAGTAATAAAAGAACTTGATGCCATTCCAGATTCAGTTGATCCTAAAGAATTAGAAAATAGAAAAGATTTAACAAATGAAGTTATTTTTACTATTGATGGATCGGATACCAAAGATATTGACGATGCAATAAGCCTAACATATAAAGATGGAATTTATACTCTAGGAGTTCATATCGCTGATGTATCTCATTATGTAAAAGAGAATACTGCTTTAGGAGATGAAGCTTATAATCGTGGAACATCATCCTATTTAGCAGATACAGTAATACCTATGATACCTCACAAACTATCTAACGGCATATGTTCTTTAAATGAGGGAGTTATAAGACTTACAATGAGTTGCATTATGAATATAAATAGTCGTGGCGATGTAGAATCTTATGACATATTTCCAAGTTTTATAAAATCAAATAAAAAAATGACATATGATAATGTTAATAAAATATTAGAAGATAATATTACACCTGTTGGATATGAACCATATAAAGACATCTTATTAAAGATGCATGAATTAGCCAAAATATTAAGAAAGAAAAAAGTAAATAAAGGTTACATAGAATTTGATATTCCTGAAGCAAAAGTAATTCAAGATGAAAATGGTAAAGCAATAGACATCAAAAAAAGAGAGCAACATGCAGGTGAATCTTTAATTGAAGATTTTATGATTGAAGCTAATGTTACAGTAGCAACACACATAGCTAATATGGAACTACCTTTTATTTATCGTATCCATGATATTCCTAACGCAGACAAAATAGACGACTTTAAAAATTTAGTCCATGCATTAGGTTATAAAATAGAAACAAGTATTAATGAAATAACACCTAAGTCTATGCAAAGAATATTAAATAACTTAAAAGATAAACCAGAATTTACAATTCTTTCATCTCTATTATTAAGAAGTATGAAAAAAGCAGAATATTCTAAAAATAACATAGGTCACTTTGGATTAGCATTAGATAATTATACTCATTTCACATCTCCAATAAGAAGATATCCTGATTTAACAGTTCATAGATTATTAAAAACATATTTAATAGATAAAGATTTTAGTATGAGTACTATTAATTATTTAGATAATGCACTAATTTCTATCGCAGAACATTCAAGTGAAAGAGAAGTAGCAAGTATTAATGCTGAACGAGATGTAAATGACATGAAAATGGCTGAATATATGGAAAGTCACATTGGTGAAGAATATGAAGGAACGATATCATCAGTTACAAACTTTGGATTCTTTGTTGAATTAGAAAACTTAGTAGAAGGATTAGTTCATGTAAATTCATTAAAAGGAGATTATTACAATTATGTTCCAGAGCTATTATCATTAATAGGAAAATCAACCAAGAAAACATACAGAGTGGGTGATAAAGTAAAAATCAAAGTTATAAATGCTTCTAAAGAAAATGCTCTTATAGACTTTGAAATTGTAAAGGAAGAAAAACATGATCGAAGTAAAAAATAAAAAAGCTTATTTTGATTATTCTATCTTAGAAGAATTAGAAGCAGGTATCGCACTTACAGGAACTGAAATAAAATCAATAAGAAAAGGATCTATTGATTTAAAAGACACATTTGTAAATATTAAGAACAATGAAGCATTTATTTTAAATATGTATATAGCTAAATATGAAGAAGGAAACATATTCAATCATGAAGAGCATAGAACAAGAAAATTATTATTACATAAAAAAGAAATAAAAAAATTAAAAGAGAAAATAAAAATTGAAGGTTTAACAATTATACCTTTAAAACTATATTTCAAAAAAAACAAAGTAAAAATACTTATTGGTATATGCAAAGGTAAAAAGCTTTACGATAAAAGAGCAACTTTAAAAGAAAAAGACTTAAAACGAGAAGCAAGATATTATTAATAATAAACAGAACAAAAGATTTAAAAATAAGAACCACGTTTTCAGATTAGAAGCGCGGTTTTTTTATATATCAAAATTAATTATAAAAATAAGCTATAAAAAAGAGAATGACAAAATCACTCTCTAAATCTATATTATCATATTATTCAAAAAATCCCAAGTGTTAAGTTCACAGTCAGTAACTTTTGGATTTTTTTATATCTTATCATACTTCACCAAAAGTTACTTATATTACTTTAAATACAAGTAAAGTACCTTCCAAAACTAAGAGTCATTTTGAACCACTCTACACTCCTTGAAAGTGTTTCACTTCCATACGTATCTCTATGAGACTACGTATGGATTTGATTGTGTTCCATTACCTCCTGTTGCAAACAATGTACCAGCTTTCAGATTTATTACTGGGCGCAAACCAGGCGTAGTGCTGTTCACGCTCCAGTCGCCGAGGTTGCCATTCGAATTCACATAGAACACGACAGCAGCATTGTCATTCCACCAGCTAGACGGAGACATGGTCCAGTAGTTCTGTCCATTGTATAGATAGTATGATGTATTATTCGCGTTCTTTCCTCCTGCAAACTCTACTT
>CAOJKG010000018.1 GCA_948437815.1 uncultured Mycoplasmatota bacterium | reverse complement strand
TCTCGCTAAATTAATATTATAATATTTTTAACAAAAAGTAAAGCTTTTTAATATTAGTTATGATTTTTTCATTTCAAATAAAATATCTCTTAATTCCATTGCTCTTTCAAAGTCTAAGTTTTTAGCTGCTGTCTTCATTTCTTCTTCTAAAGTCATTAATATACTTTCTTTTTCTTTTTTGCTCATCTTTGGCTTTTTAGATTTATTTTCTACTTCATTTGATACTACTTCTTTGATATCTTTAATAATTGTTCTTGGGGTAATTCCATTTTCTTCATTGTATTTCATTTGGATTTCACGACGTCTAGCAGTTTCTTTTATTGCTTTTTCCATTGCTTCACTTATATTATCTGCATACATAATTACATGACCATTTTCATTTCGGGCACATCTACCAATTGTTTGAATAAGTGAACGTTCACTTCGTAAAAATCCTTGTTTATCAGCGTCTAATATACATATCAAACTAACTTCTGGTATATCTATTCCTTCACGAAGTAAATTTATTCCAACTACACAATCATACATTCCTAAACGTAAGTCGTGAATTATTTTTAATCTTTCTAACGTTTTTATTTCACTATGTAAATATGCAACTTTGATACCCATTTCTTTTAAATAATTTGTTAACTCTTCACTCATTCTAATAGTTAAAGTTGTAATTAATACTCGTTCATTTTTTTCTTTTCTGATATTTATTTCATTTATTATATCATCTATTTGTCCCATACTTGGTTTTATTTCAATAGTTGGGTCTAATAAGCCAGTTGGTCTTATTATTTGTTCTACATATTCATTATTTGTATGTTCTAATTCATAGTCTCCTGGTGTTGCTGATACATATATTGCTTGATTAATCTTTTTTTCAAATTCTTCATAATTAAGAGGTCTATTATCTAGAGCACTTGGTAATCTAAAACCATAATCTACTAAAACTGTTTTACGCATTTTGTCACCATTATACATACCACGTACTTGAGGTAATGTAACGTGAGATTCGTCAACTACTAATAAAAAATCTTTAGGGAAAAAGTCTATTAAACAAGTTGGTGTCTCGCCTGGTCCTCGTAGGGCTAAATGTCTAGAATAGTTTTCTACTCCACTACAAAAGCCGGTTTCTTTTAACATTTCAATGTCATAATTGGTTCTTTCTCGAAGTCTTTGCTCTTCTAATAATTTGTTATTTTCTTTTAATTCTTTTAACCTTTCATCTAATTCAGCTTCAATCCTTTTTATTGCTTCCTCTAATTTTTCAGGGCTTGTTACAAAGTGAGAAGCTGGAGATATTGTAATAGTTTTTTTGTCAGATATGATAACGCCTGTTACTGGGTCAAATGTTGATATTCTTTCTACGGTCTCGCCAAATAATTCAATTCTTATTCCATAAGCGTGTTCATTAACTGGTATGACATCAATAATATCTCCTCTAGCACGAAAGGTTCCACGATGGAAATCAATATCACTTCGCTCATAAGTCATATCTACTAATCTATTTATTATTGCATTTCTTTTAATAATATCTCCAACTGTTAATATAAGTCTGGCTTTTTCATATTCTTCTCTTTCTCCTATACCATATATACAGGATACACTTGATACTACTATAACATCATTATAGTTAATTAATGCACTAGTTGCTCCATGTCTTAATTCATCTATCTCGTCATTAATAGAAGAATCTTTCTCTATATATGTATCACTTGAAGGAACATATGCTTCTGGTTGGTAATAATCATAATAACTAACAAAATACTCAACGTGATTATCAGGGAAGAATTCCTTTAATTCTGAATAAAGTTGTCCTGCTAGAGTTTTATTATGAGCTAAAACCAAAGTTGGTTTATTAACTTCTTTAATGACATTAGCAATAGTAAAAGTCTTACCAGTTCCTGTTGCTCCTAGTAAAACTTGCTCTTTCTTGCCTTCTTTAATTCCTTCTACAAGTTCTTTAATTGCTTCTGGTTGGTCTCCTGATGGTTCAAATTTTGATACTAATTTAAACATATTGCCCTCCTAATTTTTAACTTCTCTAATTATTAATAAAAATTAAACTTAATAATTATGTACTGTTATAAGATCATAAAAGTATTAGTTAATATTTGAAATGTAATACTAAATAATTTATCTAGAACTTATTTTATCATATAATAACCTTAATGTATATTTCTTTTTTCTTAGTATTTCCTGTATAGTATAATTTATTATATATTTAACTTTTATCCTAAATAATTTTATTGATAAAAAAAGCTTCTAACTATGAGAAACCTTAATTTATAATTTTATTTATTTTTTTAATTATGTTTTAAATTAACAAATAATTAATTTAGAAATCTATTTTTTTCTTTCTAGTGTTGGTCCATAAGTACGTTCTATAAAATCAATAAATTCTCTATAATTTTGAATGCTATAATCCGCTAGTGAATCAATTTTATCTCTATCTACTTCTGCATATTTATCATATACATTTACTACCTCTATCCCAGCATTGTTACTAGCTAATACACCCGTATAAGAATCTTCAAATATTAAGCACTCATTTGGAGCGGCTCCATATTTCTCCATTATTTTTAGGTAAATTTCTGGATGAGGTTTTTTGTTTTTTACATCTTCTTTTCGAGTGATAAAATCAAATACTTCTTCTATATTCATTTGTGATAACATTCTTTGATTTTTTCTTGAGTAAATATTTAATTGTATCTGCGTTGTCATAGTGGCTAAGACTAAAGTAAAACCTAATTTCTTTAGTTTTAATATTAAATCCGGAGCATCGGGCTTAAAATCCATTTCTGTTTCCAATATTTCTCCTGAAATATCCCATCTTAATTGTAATAATTCTTTTGGATTTTGTATACTCATATTATATTTTTTAATAAGATACTCACAGAATGCTAAATATATATCACTATCTTGATTAGCATGTAAAAAGCCATCTCTTTCTTTTTGAATAAAATCTAAGCTAATATTTATACCACCAAATCTTTTAATTAACTCTTGGTCTACTCTATTCCATACTCCTATGGAATCAATTAGTGTTCCATCCATATCAAATATCATGTATTTTTTTGTATTTAAATTTAATTCATTTAAGTTTTTCATAAAAACTTTCTCCTTTTTTATTATTTTATCATATTAGTTATGAAAAGTATATTATTTTTTATTTTCTTTAAATATCTAAAATTTTCAAAATAGCAACAAACAATATCACTAATTTTATTTTGTTTCATGTTAATTACTCCTATTATTTAGTATATCACGTTTCTATAATTTATAATAATATATTAAAAGAGAAAAAATATGAATAGTTTACCAGTTTTAAGAATAACAAGTGGTTTTACATCATTTACAGCTATATTAGTTAAAGATAAACAACTTCTTTGTCATACACATGGAGGGTTTACTTATGTTGGAAGTGAAGCTAGGAAAGAAGAAAAAGAAAAAATGAAGAGGGATATTGCTACAATGGTTTGTGAATATGCTAAAATATATGGAATAGACACTATTGAAATAGAGGTTAAAGGTCATCTTAGTACTGGCTTAATGGATTTACATTTCTTAGAATCAAATGGCATTAATGTAAGATGGATAAAAGATAAAACCCCTGTTACTCATAATGGCTGCCTTCCTAATAAAAGAATTAGAACACGTAAATAATATTGATTGATTTACATTTCAATCCTTTTTATTTCTAAATTTCATTAAACAAAGTATTTTTATAAAAAAAAGAGTAGACTAGCATTTAAACTTGTCTACTTTCTTTTTTTATTTATTTTTCTTTTTGAATACATATACTGATAGTCCTATAAGTATTGTCATAATAGCTGTCATTAACCATATAATATAATTATTTTTTCTAGTTACTTTGTTAGAGTTATGTATAGGATTGCTTGTACTTAACTTCTTGTATGATACTACAAACCTACCTAAGTTTTTAGCTGATATTTCAATGTTTTCGCCATCTTTTACATAATCAACAGGTTTTATTATATTATCTTCTGTTATTTCATATACACCAATAAAGTCTTTATTATTATCTATTTTTATATTTATTTTGATTGGACTTGTTGCATTAACATTAATTCTTTCATATTTGTCATTTTCTAAATAGATATCATAATATTCACTTAAATCACCAAAGCTATATTTTAAGTTTTCATCTAATTCAAAACTATTAGAACTTAGTTTACCATCTTCTTTAATTGCATTTGATGGAATTTTAACATCAACTTTATCTGTTGTATAATTTTTATATTCACTATCATCTGGTTTTTCTATATCAGGTTTATCACTTGGCTTGTTATTATTACCAGAGTTTCCTGGCTTATTAGGTTCATTTGGTTTATTTGGAATATTTGGTGTATCAGGGTTTTCAGGTTTATTTCCTTCATTTGGTTTATCAGTATTAGGTTTGTCGTCTGGTTTTTCTGATTCATTAGGATTGTCTGGAGTATCAGGTTTATCTGGCTCTTCAGGTTTTTCAGGAACGTCTGGTTTGATATCATCGATACCAATTGTATCGATAATAGCTGTAACTTTTCCTTCATTTCCTACTTTGTCATAGAATATTATTTCATATGTTCCATTTTCAGTAAATTCATAAACGCCATTACCTTCTTTAAATGTTATTTCTTCACTTGGATTTATTACTGTTACTGTTACTTTGTCTTTTGTCTTGTCGTATTTTAACTCAGCGGTAGGAGCAACTCTGTCTATCCATGTTACCATAGCTTCAATTTGACCAACATTACCTCGACTATCTAAATATTGGAAGCCAAATGTGCCATTTTCAGTGAATGTATATTTATTACTAGCATCATTGTTTACTATTCTAAATCCATCTTCAAGGGTTAATGTTACTTCAACATTATCTCTGGTTGGATTAGTTGTTGAATATTTTAATTCATAATGTGGTACTCTTGCTATCCATGTTACTATCGCTTTTACCGAACCAGTATTACCTGCTCTATCAACAAATTCAAAAGTAAATTCACCATTATCATTAAATACATATTCATCACTACCACCATTATTGGTAATTGTTATTGGTTCACTTGGTTTTAATTTGGCTGTAACTGCTTTATCTGTTAAATGAATTGTACTATATTCTACTTCAGCTGTAGGCGCAGTTTTATCTATCCAATTAACAGAAATAGTTTTCTTACCTATATTTCCTAAATCATCCATAAACTCTAATTCAACTGTATCATTTTCTAAGAAAGTAATTGTTTTACTATTATCTACTGGATTGGTTGCTATTTGAACATCTTTTGATAATATTGTTACATTTTTATCAAATTTCAGTGTTGCTACAACTTCTTCATTAGTAATAGCTGTTGTATTAAATGTTACATCTAATTTTGGTGCAGTTTTATCTATCCATGTTACTTTTGCTGTTGTACTTCCTTTATTACCATTATCGTCAACATATTCAAATGTAAACTCGCCGTTCTCCGTAAATGTATGAGTCATTTTACCATCATTATTAGTTACGGTTATTGGTCTAATTGGATTTACTAATTCAGCGACTACATCTTTATTGGTTGGATTTACAATGTTATAGTTAACGTCTGCTCTTGGAGTATCATTTACTAAAACGTTTTCATATAGTTTTATAACCGATACAGCTAAAGCGATAATCTCACTGTCATAAGCACTTTGGCATTCGAATTTTACATATAAAGCTTTTTTAGCTACTGGGAATTCTATATGTTTTAGATTATCATTATCTCCTAAATTATTCTTTGTGGCAGCTAGTTCCCAATTTTGATTATCCATACTAACATAAATTTTAACATTTCTAGCACGACCATATGGAACAAAAGTAATATACTTAGCATTTTTATCTGGAATATAATCTAGACCTGAGATGTATCTTGGTTGGTCTAATTTTATTGTAACATATGCTGGCATTATTCCATGTTTAGATTGCCAAGAAGTATTTACATTACCGTCTAACATGTTTTCTACTTTTCCTGTTTGAGTGGCATTTACTTCATGAATGCTTAAATATTTAGATTGAATATACCATTTTTCATCATTAGTGTTGTTTTCTTTAAATGTGTAATATACAGGGTCACTTGCTATTTGTGTTCCTTTGGCAATTACTCTTACATAAACTCTTTTATTGCCACTAAATATTGGATTTGTATTGGCAAATGAATTCCATCCATCTGCTGGATTTAACGTCCATTCCATTTCATCAGTTACACCAATCATTCTGTCTTCCTCATCATTAATGGAAATTAAACCAGTTGGGAATGACCTTTTAGTGATATCAATTGTATATATATTTGCATCAGTCATTGGTAAACCTGAAATATGAACTTTAATATCATTATTTACTGTTATACTTGCTACTTCCTCTGGAGTTAGCTCTACTGAGTGCTCATATACATCTTTCCAAGTATTGCCTCCATCTAAACTATAACTCCAATTAACTTGTGAGCTTTGCAATTGTTTTGATAATGTAATTTTATTAGCTGAGGCTCCACTAAATGAGAATGTTGCTATATCAGAATTTATCTCTCCTAATAAAGCTTGAGCTACAACTGGGACTTCTTTATATTGTAATGTATTTGCTCCAGTTGCTTTTGTAGCTTGTCGCAAAGTTTTATTTTGTAAAAGCATTAATTTACTTTTATACTCTGGTGATGTAATCTTAATTCCGATTCTACGAGTTAAATCATACATAGGAAGTGGATTATATGTATAAACTTCACTTATTTCTTCTGCTAAACTAATTAACTCTTCCTCTGTTTTAGTTTCATCTTTTATATATAAATTTACTAATCCTAACCAAGCATCCCAGTTTATTATTTCTTCTCTTAAAGCATCACGATAAATTCTTTCTAGTTTCTTAGCATCATCTTTATATACTCTTTCAAGCATCATTATTAATTCTGCTTTTTCATATTTATCATATTCATTTTGAGCTTCTTGTGATAAGAAGAAATATGAAGCTGATTTTATTGTACCTGTATTTGTTACAATTCCACTACTGAGATTTCCCCAGTCATTAGGCATTCTTGAATATCCTTGGGTATTAGCCCATGCAGTTTCTGCTACATTGTATGCTAATTGCCAAGCTCCTTTTCCCCCAACATTATAATAATATATATAAGCTGCATGAGCAGGTTGACCTACAACACTAGCAGGCACGCCCCATACACCATATAAATTGGCTGCTGTTTTTGAAAGTCCACCACAAACAGCTCCTTCTTCAAATACTATCCATAACTTTGGATTGCCTGATTTATATGTTATATTGTAATCTGATAAATTGTATTTTTGGTCCCATTTAGCATAGTTTTCTTGACTATAATATTGTGGTCTGTAATAACTATATCCAAAGGTATAAGTTATATATTTATATGGATTAAATCTTTCTGTTGTATTTGGATATCTTTTAGCTGAGTAGTCTCTTAGCCATTTGATTTCTTCATCATCAATATTGTTATGCATTAACCAACGCATTTCTTCAACAGTATAACTTTCAAACATTGAATTTGACATTAACTTATTGTTTAAATGCATATCTTTATATATTTCATATCGAGTTACAGCATTGGAACATTGACTTCCATTTATCCATAAACATACATTTGAAGAATGAGTTAATGATAAAGATAACATCATTCTTAAATATAAATCTTTATATTTAGTACCATTGGCTGTTACACCTTCATTTTCTAAATCTTCTTTGTGTGCATGATATAAATTACTAAGTACTTGTAATGAATTGGCATATGTACCATTAGGGATTCCACCAACAGTCCACAATCTTAATGCCTCTTCATTGTATATGAACCATTTTAATGTTTCCATATTTTTAGGATCTGCATCTACAAAAGTTCTTAATTGAAATTGTCCTACTCTATCAATAAAGTTTCTTTGTAATAACGTAAGTTTTAAATTATCTTGAATTGAGCCTGATGTATAATTAGCTTTTATTGCTTTATCAAATTCGCTTACTGGTATAGTTATATCATCACTATAACCTTCTTTGATTAATTTGCTATCTCCCCATACAGCATGGTCTGAAGCATTAGAACCATTATCGTGAGCATATAATCTTATGTAATTTACTCCTCTAATATCTATCTTAGCATAAGAAGCATTGCTTACACCTTTTTTAGCATCAGGATTTTCTTCGGTTTGTAATGTCCATTCTTTACCATCTACAGAAGTATAAATATAAAATTTAGCTCCATTACCATTATTACCTGCAGTAGTATTTAAACCATAATATGTCGTAAAATATGCATAATCTTTATATTCACTAATATCATATTCTACAGTTGAGGTGGCATGAGCCCATATTCCTTTTTTAAACGTTGTGGAATAACCATTTAACTTTAATATTAATGGTGTATTTGATTGGGTTTTATCAAGAGATACTGTTCCCCAACCTACCTGTGCTTTATTATAAGTTATATCCGATAAGTATAAAACTTGTTCAGAGACATTACCTCTATCAACTAATACTGTCTCTGGTAGGGCATAACTCCTTGTAGGATGACTAAAATATATCAGTATTCCTATTAAAAATATTACCCCACACATTACATAAAAAATTCTCGATTTTAGAATTTTACTAAAACTCAAAATCTTATTAATATCCATTACACTCTTCCTCTCACTAATATAGATTATCATTATCTATTATTTATATATATTTTATCATGGGTTTTTGGTATTGACAATATCTTTTAGAATGATTAAAAGTTTATAAATATTTTTTATTATTTTAATTTCTTGATTGTTAATTTTATTTTTTAGCTTCTTTTTTCGACTTTTTATGTATTTTTTTATTAATTAGTGCTATAATTAAGGGGATGAGTGAGGTGGAGTTTTTGAAAACTATAAAAAAGAATTTACCAGATGGAGTAAAAAAACAATTTGGTAAAGTTAAAGGCGTTAAAGTAAGATTTATTAACAAAAATTTAGATAAAAAGAAAGCTAGCAAATAATTTAGATTGCTAGTTTTTTAATTTTAATATAAATATGTTTCTGGAATATATAATACTTCTCCTACTTTGATTTGATTCTTATCTTTTATTTTATTTATTAATACTAATTCAAATACTGAAGTATGATAATCGTTTGCTATTAGTGTTAATGTATCGCCTTTTTTTACTACATATTTTATTAAATGATTATTATTAGTTGGTTTTATTTCTAATCTTTCATTTGGATATATTAAGTTGGGATTTTTTATATCATTCCAACTAACTAAGTTGCTTATTGTTACATGAAAAATATTTGCTATTCTTGTTAATGTGTCTCCTATTTTTACAATGTAATTGTCATTATTTCCACTTTTTATAACTTGTTTTTCAATATCAGTATTTATCTTTAATACTTCATTTGGAAATATTAAATTAGGATTTTTTATATTATTTTCTACTATTAAATCATTAATTGTTATATTGTATTCTTTAGCTATATGATATAATGTATCACCAAATTTAACCCGATAATATATTGTTTTTTTCTTTTCTTCTGGTTTTAATTCTGGCTCTTTTATAGCACTACTATTCTCTAAATATATTTCATTTTTAAAATTATCTCTATCAACATAATCTTTAATACCTGGAATAATCCCCTTATCTGTATATTGCCAACCAATAAAGTTTTTTGCTTCAGGTTCCTTAACTCCATATTCTGCTAACCATAATGGATATTCTTCAAATAATGCTTCATCAAATGTATATTTGGCATTATATGCATCACTATATATTACTACTTCTTTTTCGGTTAGCCTTTTTAATTCTTCTAAAAATGACTTTGCTATACTATTTATTTCTTCTTTTGTTAAACCTCTAAAGGTTTCAAAATCCATTGCTAATCGACAATCTGCTTCTTTTCCTTTGATAACTGTTGCAAAAAATCTCGCTTGTTCTTGAGCCTCTTCTATATTTCTTGCGGTTACATAATGATAAAATCCTATTTTTAAATTGTTTTCTTTGGCTTTTTGGTAATTTTCTTCAAATTTAGCATCAATGTAAGAATGACTAGCACTACTTCTTATATATACTATTTCAATCCCATAATCTTTTACTTCTCTAAAGTTAATATTACCTTGAAATTCACTTACATCTATTCCTTCAATTGCTTTTACTTTTGATGAAAAGCTTAAAAATGCTAATAAAGATATAATTATTAGACTTATTTTTTTAATAAAAAACACCTCCTAATATATTATATTAAGTGGTATTTTAAATGACTTTGCTATCGTCTATTTCTTAATCTTTCTAATGTTAAAAATTGGTCTAATTCTTTATTAAATTCACTTTTTGTAACTTGCAATCCTAGTCTTAATCTTTGTTCTAATGAGTATATTTTTTTAATTTCTTCTAAGGCTCTTCTGGAAAATTTAAAATATGAATCAATAAATGCTTCTTGTATATACTTTTCAGTAGGTGAACTTTTTAAATTTTTAGAATAACCTGAATGCATTTCTTTGTTTATTTTTCTAAAATACTCTAATTCGTGATTGTTATGACTTATAACTCCTATTGACATCATTTGTAATAATGAATCTATTTCGGCCATTCGCTCTGTTGGGCATATTAAATTATTTTTTAAATAGTATGCTTCATCTTTTAACGAAAGTATACAAGCTCTAATTATATTACATTCTAAATCTTCTCTATCACTATTAGCGATTGAATTTTGATCACCATGACATATTTCATGTAATAAAGTTTGCATGATTTCTTCATTTTTTCTATAATAATTGTTTTCTCCAAATATTTTACTTAATACTTGGTAAATATAATCTAAATATACTTTAATTATTTTATCTTCATAGTGATATGTAGCTAAAGTACGTGGTTTTCCTTTAGGCATTATTATGATATCTTTTATGTAGGGTGCAAGTCTTTTATTTCCTTGAATGCTTATGCTTGCTATGTCTTCTAATGCGCTTTTATCTAATAATCTTTGATTACTGGAATATGTATCTAATATAGTAGCTAACTTTTGATACATAAAAAAACATCCCCTAACTTGTAGGATGTTATTATACTTATTTTTCTTCTTTTTGTAAAGTTTTTTCTTTTTGTTCCTCTTTTTTTACTTTATGGGTATGCTTTAAACCTCTAAGTGTTGTATATAATTTTTTACTAGTTTTAAATAAACGATATTTTAATGGTTTAATCTCTAAATTAACTTCTCCTATAAGTTCAACTAATTCTGTACCAAAGCCACTTTTAAATCTATATAATCCATCTGGTTTGCCATCTTTAAATGAAAAGCCTTTAAAATCATATAGAATCGAATTCTTTTTCATCGCTATTTTTATAGCTTCCCATTGTAATAAATATGTTGACATCACATTACGATGCATATTACTACTTGCTCCATATAAATACCATGTTTTATTACCATATGTAAGTGGCATTATTCCAGCGATTGGTGTAGATTCATAATAGGCGATTAATATTGTTAAGCCATCAAAATAATTAAATAAATCTTTGTAATATTCAATTGGTCTTATTATAAATCCATCTCTATTACCTGTTATTTTTAATAATTCGTAAAATTCTTCAATTCCATCTTTGCCTAATTCTTTTATTTCTACGCCTTTTTTCATTGATAAACGAATATTATATCTGGTCTTAGAAGCAAAACTTTCAAATACTTCTTCTTCAGTTCGATTTTTTAAATTTAATCTTAAATTGTGTCTTGCTTGTATCTCATCTCTAAAACTTTTACTATTACTTTTTATTTTATATCCTAATTTTTTAGCGATGGCTTTAAATTCTTCATCATCTACTCTTATATCTGGTTCCATTAAAACTACAAATGCTTTTACTTTCTTAGCTAATTCTTTTAACTTAGTAGTTAATTCTTCTAGTAATTCTTCACTATGTATGTCTCCTATAGGTCCTCGTGGTACATACATTATATTTCCAAATATAGGCATTTTTCTAATTAATACGTTAATAGCTAATTTTATGTCTTTATCTCTTTTAATGATTATTTGTTCATTAGTCCAATATGTCTTTATTTTGTTCCAAGCTAAACTTTGTTCAAAATCACACATTTCATCGTTTTGGATAAATGTTTCATATTCTTCTTGGATGTCCATTTTCTTTTCTTTCATCTTAAACTACCTTCTTTGCTTCTTTTTGTCTATTCTTCTTCTTTTTTATTTTTTATTAATGTATCTACTAAATAACTTGTTAAATTATCATTTCTAGCTAGTATAGGACCAATTATCGAAGTTGCATAAAAGTTGTTCTTCTTATATCCTTCCATACAAGTTTCATTGTTACCGTATCCTTTTTCTAAACTAAATAAGATATTTTTTGTAGTCTTTATTAAATATTCGGTATTTTGAAAACCATAAATTTTACCATTACATAATGATGTTGTTCCTTCAATATCAGATACTTTTCTTTTATCGTAATATTCTATTTCATATAGTCTTAATAATTCTAATATAGCAATACTATTACCAGTTGCTAATAATACCTTATCTTTATTAATATAATCCTTAATATCTTTTTTATACGGCTCTAACCTCTCTTTTATCTCTTCTAGAAATTCAGGTCTACCACTTCCTATATATACAAAATCATAGGTTTTGATATCAAAATCATCTTCTTTATTTATACTTGTTATTTCTACCTCGATATCTTTTTGTTCTAAAGCATATTTTAAAGCTTTTAAATTACCATTTTCACCATATAATGTTAATTCATATGGATATAAGTGTCCTATTTTTATTTTCATAGCTCCTCCTTAAATGTTTCATTAAATGGGTCAATATAATCAAAGTTTAATATACCATATACATATTTTACTTCATCTTTATTAACCATATCTTTAATCTCTGGTATAGATTCAGCCATGATTATTTTATCTTCTGGTATGCCTGCTAGAATTAATCGCTTCTTAATATTCTCAGCATCTATTCCTACGGCATAAACTTTATTTAAAGAATCACTATTTAATAACTCAAACTCTATATCATATAACCACGAAATATCAAAATGAGCATATCTACGTGATATTTCTTTCCAACCAATAATTATATCCTTTTTTTCTTTATTCATTATTGTTTTAAAGATTGCTCCATTATATGTAGTAGCATTCTCGGCCTTACATGACATAGGAAAGTATACTTTATTATTTTTTTCATAATTATATGTGCTATAATCATTAAATTTATTTATGGATTTTATTATTTTATCTTCTTCTAAACCTATATCTTTTAGTGTTGTAAAACTAGCAAGTGTGTTATATGCGTGATATAAAAAGTTGCCACCTATATTTAATTTATTGTCATTTATATCAAGTGTCTCGTTTTCTAAATCTAAATTACTTCCTATAACTTTAGCATTTTCATTTCTAAAATCACATTTCGTACAATTATATTTGCCTAAAGTTTCAAAATTATAATATTCATATTCTAACTTTCCTTTACAATAAGGACAATAATATGTATTTAAGTTTTCAAATATTTGGTTCTTGTAACTATATTTGTTTTTTTCTAAACTAAAATATATCATCTCATTTTTAGTATCTCGCTCAAACCTTCTTAAATATGGTTCATCTATATTTGTTATTATTTTAGAGTTTGATGTTATTCCCTTTAAAATATCTTTATATACATTATCGACATGATGTTGTCGTGGTGGTTGGTCTTTGGTTAAATTCGTTATAACTATATGTGTTGGATGTAAATTTGGAAACATTTCTTTTGTATCTCTTTCATCTATTTCGATAACAAGAACATCAGCTTTAATTTTGCCAGTTAAACTACTTTTACGTAAAAAACTAGTAGTACACCCCCATGTTAAGTTAGAACCCATATCATTATAACTAACTTTATAACCATTATCTTTTAATACTTTTGCGATTAAACTAGACGTACTTCCCTTGCCTGAAGAACCAGTAACTGCAATTCTTATATCAGGATATTTTAATTTACTTAAAAGATTTTTATCTATTTTCAAAGCTAACTTTCCTGGAAGCGAAGAACCACGCTTCATTATATTTCCTGCGATTATGATTAATTTTCCTGTTAATATGGCTAAGAACTTCATAAAATTCCTCCTTATATTCATAAAAATTTTATATATTTATTTTATCATACACTAAGTAATTTTTAAATCTAAATTGACATATTATA
>CAOJKG010000017.1 GCA_948437815.1 uncultured Mycoplasmatota bacterium | reverse complement strand
GATTATCACGTTGACTTAAAAGAAGGCGTTAAGATAACTATAAGCTTAAAAAGAGATGCCAATGCTCAAGTAATATTAAATAAATTATATAAGCATACAGCATTCCAAACCACATATGGAATAATATTCTTAATGTTAGATAATGGTGTACCTAAGACATTAGGTTTAAAAGACATTATTTCTAAATATATAGATTATCAAAAAGAAATAATAATTAGAAGAACAAAATTTGATTTAGAAAAAGCTGAAAAAAGAGTACATATCTTAGAAGGCTTAAAAATCGCATTAGATCACATTGACGAAGTAATTAAACTAATTAGAGGGTCAAAGTCTGATGATGAAGCTAAACAAGGCTTAATGGAGAAATTTGGCCTATCAGAGATTCAATCAGAAGCTATCTTAGAAATGAAGTTAAGAAGATTAACTGGCTTAGAAAGAGATAAGATTGAAGAAGAATTAAAAGAGTTATTAGCTTTAATTGAAGAATTAAGAAGTATTCTAGCTTCTGAAGAGAAAGTATTAAATATTATCAAAGAAGAATTATTAGAAATCAAAGATAAATATGCTGATAAACGTCGAACAGATATTGATATGACAGCAATTGAATATATTGAAGACGAATCATTAATTCCTGAAGAAAACATTCTTATCGCGTTAACTAATAAAGGTTATATTAAACGTACCAATAGTGATACATTTAAATCTCAAAGACGTGGTGGAATGGGTATAAAAGGAATGACGACAAACGACGAAGATTATGTAGATCAAATGATTAATTTATCTTCTCACGATTACTTGTTATTCTTTACTAATAAAGGAAAAGTATATCGCTTAAAAGGTTATGAAATTCCAGAATTCAACCGTCAATCAAAAGGTTTACCAATAATAAACTTACTTCAAATCGAAAAAGATGAAACAATCAATTCAATGATAAGTGTATCTAATGAAGAAGCCGCTAAATATCTATTATTTGTAACAAAACAAGGCTTAGTAAAGAAAACAGCAATTAGCGAATTTGAAAACATACGTACGTCTGGAAAGATTAGTATTAGTTTAAGACCAAATGACGAATTAATCGCTGTTAAAAAAACTACTGGAGATAATTATATTTTATTAGGTAGTGAATTAGGACGTATGGTTAAATTCAAAGAAGATAATATTAGAGCTATGGGTAGAACAGCCAGCGGTGTAAAAGGTATAAATCTTGACGGAAGCAAATGTGTTTGTGCTGAAGTAGTAACAGAAGAAGATAAAATTTTGTTGGTAACTATTAAAGGATATGGAAAAAAGACATTAGTAAGTGAATTTAGAGAGACAAGTCGTGGTAGTAAAGGTGTTAAAGCCTTAAATGTAACGGAAAAGAATGGAAACATCGCTTCTGTAAAAGTTGTTGATGAAGATAAAGAGTTAGTAATTATGACTAATACAGGAATTACAATGCGAATGTCTCTAGAACAAATTAATACTTTAGGTCGTGTAACTCAAGGTGTAAGATTAATAAACTTAAAAGATAACCAATATGTTTCTACTATCAGCTTAGTTGAAAAGCAAGAAGAAATAAATGAAGATAAAGAAGAAACTAGTGAGGAAAATAACACCCCAGAACAACAAGTAAATATAGAAGAAAGTGCTGAATAGGCACTTTTTTTAATACCATTATTTCCCAGGAAATATTATGAAAAAGAAAATGTGGATAACTATTAAAATATAAGGAAAATAACAAAAGGTTTCACGTGAAACATATATCAATAAAAAATTAACCTCAATAAATTAAGTTATTAACAATGTTTCACGTGAAACATTGTTTTGCAATAATTTAAGATGAAAAAGAAAATGGTATTTCTTGTTAATTTTCAATTAGTAATAATGATGCCAATAATTTAGGTGATATAAATGAAATATTTAAAACAAAAAGAAAAAATAAATAAACAAAATAGTCATTGAAGTGCATTTAATAAATAAAAATTAAAACACAATATTAAAAAATAATTAAAAAGACTTATAAACGTCCAAATTATATGAAAAATTATCCACAATGTTTCACGTGAAACATATAAAATTAAATTTTGTAACAAAAAGTCAACTTTTATATTTATAATTTTAAAATAAATAAGATAAAGAGATAATTACACTTGAAAAAAAACAAAAACTATGATAAATTAAATATGTGCAACAAATATATTGTAATCTGGTCAGGACAGGAATGTAGCAGCCACGTCAATCCCTATTTGTGTGCACTTTTTTATTGGAGTGAAATAAATGGAAGAAAAGTATTACAATTTGTTATTAAAATTAGCCAAAAAAGCCCAAAATAAAAATGAGGTTCCTATAAGTGCTGTTATTGTTAAAGATAATAAAGTAATTGCTAGCGCTTATAATAGAAGAAATAAAAGTAAATATATATTAGACCATGCAGAAATGTTAGTAATTAAGAAAGCTAGTAGAAAATTGAAAGATTGGCGTTTAGATTCATGTGAACTTTATGTAACGTTAAAGCCTTGCTCTATATGTGAAAATGCCATAAAACAATCTCGTATAAAAAATGTGTATTATTTACTAGACAAACTAGAAGAAAAAAAAGAATATTATAAAACAAATATAGTCAAAACAAACATATGTACGCAACAAGAAGAATATTCAAAGATTTTAAAAGGATTTTTTGCAAAGAAAAGAGACAAATAATAATAAATATGATATAATTAAATAGGTGAGAAAAATGGATTACAAAGTACTTTATCGTAAATATAGACCAGATGATTTTTCAAGTATAATAGGCCAAGATTACATGGTATCCATTTTAAAAAATTCTATTCAAAAAGACCGCATATCTCATGCTTATATATTTTCTGGACCAAGAGGAACGGGTAAAACTAGCACAGCTAAAGTATTTGCTAAAGCGATAAACTGTTTAAATCCGAGTGTTAATGGGCCTTGCAATGAATGTGAAAATTGTATTCATTTTAAAGAAAATGCTGATATCATTGAGATTGATGCAGCATCTAATAACGGAGTAGACGAAATAAGAGAAATTATTAACAATATCAAGTTAGCGCCTTCTTATTCAAAATATAAAGTATATATCATAGACGAGGTACATATGTTAAGTACCAGTGCTTTTAATGCTTTACTTTTAACTTTAGAGGAGCCACCTAAGCATATTGTCTTCATACTAGCCACCACAAATATAGAAGCAGTTCCGATAACTATTCTTTCCAGATGTCAAAGATTTGATTTTCATAAAATAAGTACAGAAAATATCAAGAATAGACTAGATTATGTAATTAAAGAAGAAAATATAGCTATTGATGAAGAAGCTATTGAAGAAATTGCATATATAAGTGATGGTGGACTAAGAGATGCGCTAAGTATACTAGACCAATTATCAAGTAATAGTTCAAATATAACAATAAATGAAGTTATTGCCCACTTTGGTTCTATTTCCAAAAAACAAATAAGTGATTTGTTTGAATCCATTAAGAATAATGATGTTAATAAGTTTATTGATATGATGCAAAAATTAAAAGATTTAGCAGTTGACTATAAGCTTTTAATAAAAAAATTACTTGAAAGAATAGAAGAAGAAGCAATCGACTCAAGAAAAAATAATGATTATAAAGGCTTTAGTTATCAAACAATTAAAGAAATGGCATTTGAATTAGCAAGTATATCCAACTACATCAATATAAACATTGACCCATATACTTTAATTGAGATTACTTTATTAAAATATTTTAAAAATGATAATAATATAAGCGATAAAAAGGAAAATTTAGAAGAAGTAAGAAATACAGCAACTGAAGATAAGGAAGACACAAAAGATACCAACAAGCAACAAACAGAATCAGATAAAATTATTTCCCAGGAAATAAAAAGTGAAGTGTCTAACAATAATATAGTGACAAAAACTAATAAAATAAATGCAGAACTTATAAAAATAAGAATAAATAATTGTTTTGTAAATGCTAAAAAAGAATACTTACAAGAAATCAAAGACAAATGGAGTTCTTTTACAAGAGAGTTAGAGGATAAAACATTACTAAGTTTATTAATAGATAGTAATGTAGTCGCAGCCAGTGATAAAGTTGCAATTATAACCAATTTTATAGAAGGAACTGTAAATTTAATAAATGAAAATTTAGATGAAATAATATCTGAATATAATAAGAAATATAATAAAGATTACAAATTTATTGCTATTACGGAGGAAAAATGGAATAAAGAAAGAGAAATTTATATCCAGAATATAAGAAATAAACATCAATATGAATATCTAGACGAACCTACCCAGGAAAAAGAAGAAATAGAAACAAAAGAAAATAGTAAAAAAATAGAGGAAGTAGCTTTAGATATTTTTGATAAAGATAAAATAGAAATAGAATAGGAAAGAAGGAAAAAAATATGAATATGCAAAATTTAATGGCGCAAGCTCAAAAAATGCAAAGAGACATTACAAAAAAGAAAGAGGAAATTGACAATAGCACATTTGAAGGAGATTCAGAATGGGTTAAAGTAGAGATTAATGGTAAAAAAGAACTACAAAAAATCAAAATTACATTTGAAGGCCCAATCGAAGATGACGATAAAGAAGCATTAGAAGACATGATAAAAATAGCAGTTAATAAAGCTATTGCTGCCGTAGATAAAGAAACAGAAGAAAAAATGGGTTCTTTAGGTGGCCTAGGTGGCTTATTCTAATGAAATATCCTGCTGATTTAGAGCGTTTAATTAGTTATTACAAAAAATTACCAGGAATAGGAGAAAGAAGTGCTGAGCGTTTAGCTATAGCTACGCTAGAATTCAAAGATGAAGAAATCAAGGAATTTAGTGAAACGCTAATTAACGCCAAAGAGAAATTAGGAAGATGCACAATATGTGGGCATATAACGGATGAAGAAAAATGTCAAATATGTTTAGATGAAGAAAGAAATAAAAACATTATTTGTGTAATAGAAGATTACAAAAGTGTATTTTCATTTGAAAAATCAGGCAAATTTAATGGCACATATCATGTATTAAATGGTTTAATATCTCCAATTGACGATATTGGACCTGAAGACATTAATATATCAACATTAATAAATCGTGTAGAAAATCTTGATAAACCCGAATTGATTTTAGCGTTAAAACCAACTATTGAAGGAGAAGCAACAACATTATACATAAAAAAAATATTAGAAAATAAAGATGTTACTATATCAAGATTATCTTATGGCATCCCTATTGGGGCAGAAATTGATTATTTAGATAACGTTACATTAGAAAAGGCTCTAGAAGATCGAAAGAAAATATCAGAATAAAAAACTAATATGAATCATATATTTAAGTGTGATGAACTTATGATAAATAAAATAATTAAATTGATAAGAAAATTATGTATGGCATTTGTAATGTTATATGGTTTAAATTTAATATTATCCGCTGCCAATATATTTATTCCTATAAACTTAGTAACATTAATACTAGTTACGTTTTTAGGTAGTCCAGGAATATTAGGATTAGTCGCAACATATTTTCTTATTTAATATTTAGGAGGTTAAGATGTTCGAAAATCCTATATTAAATGAACTAGTAAAAAGATATCGTGAGAAAAAGTTAGCTCACGCTTATTTAATTGAAACGAATAATTATGATATGGCTTTACAAGACTTAAAAGAATTTATAAAGATTATAAATTGTCCAGAAGAATTTAAAGAAAAATGTGAAAAGTGTAATTTATGTAATTTAATAAACAAAGATAATTTACCAAGCATAAAGATAATAGAACCAGATGGAGCGAGCATTAAAAAAGTTCAAATGGAGGAGTTAAAAGAAGCTTTTTCCACTAAACCTGTTTATAGTAGATATAACACATATATCATAATGAATGCTGAGAAATTAAATAGT
Source organism: uncultured Mycoplasmatota bacterium (assembly GCA_948437815.1). GTDB lineage: Bacteria > Bacillota_I > Bacilli_A > RF39 > UBA660 > Caccenecus. The sequence continues at coordinate 8,358 of CAOJKG010000017.1, read as the reverse complement.
AGTAGTGCCAATTCCATGTTAAAGTTTATTGAAGAACCAACAGATGGGATAATCGGATTTTTTATAACTAACAACAAAGATGTTATGATTGAGACAATAAAAAGCAGATGTCAATCTCTAATTTTAAAATATGAAAATAAAAATATAGTAGAAAGTTTAGGCATAAATGCTGAAGATTATAATAAATATCTTGAAATTATTCCTATATATTTAAAAAAAATAGAGAGTAAAGAATTAATAAACAACAAAAATGAACTTTTAACAATATATCCTGAAAGAAAAGATATAGCTAACATATTTCAAATAATATTCAGCATATACTATGAAAATTTTTTAAAAATGAATAATAAAGAATACAACCAGAATATAGCAAATATTTATGAAATTAAGGAACAAAGTGCGAATTTAATCAAAAAATTAAATATTATTATGGGGATTATACAAAATTTGAGTTATAATGTAAGTATTGAGCAAGCATTAGATAAATTTGTAATAGAAATGAGAGATAGTAATGGATAAGTATTATATATATGGTGTTAATTTCAAAGATAATGGCAAGATATACAATTTTAAAAGCAAAGTAAAATGCCCAATAAATGTCACTGTAATAACTGAAACAGAAAAAGGAGAGCAATTTGGTAGAGTTGTATCTTATATAAAAGACAGCAATATCAAGAATTATGAAGAATTAAAAGACATAATCCGTATATCCACTAAAAATGATTATGAAACCTATTTAAAAAATCTTCGTGATGCAGAAAGTGCCCTAAAAGAGTCTAGAGAGATAGTAAAAGAACTAGGACTTGATATGAAAATTATAAATGCTACCTATACATTTGATAGAAAACAACTTATTTTTAACTTTCTTGCTGATGAAAGAGTAGATTTTAGAGAATTAGCTAAAAGATTAGCTAGTGTTTATCGAACTAGAATAGAACTTCGTCAAATTGGAGCGCGTGATAAAGCACGTGAAATAGGTGGAGTTGGTTCATGTGGCGAGAAAATATGTTGTGCTAAATTTTTAAATCACATTGAATCTGTTTCTATGAATATGGCTAAAAATCAAGGTTTAGCTTTAAATCCCACAAAAATCAATGGATTATGTGGCAGATTATTATGCTGTCTAACATATGAAGATGAGGAATATCTAGCTTGCAATAAAGGAATGCCAGAGATTGGTGAATATATTGAAACAGAAAAGGGCAAAGGACCAGTAATAAGTAAAGACATTTTAAATAGAAGTTATAAAGTACTAGTAAATAACGAAAAAATAGACATATCATTAGGTGATTGTAATGGTTGTACTAAATGATTTATATGATTATGGATTAAAAATATATCAAGATTCTGAGAAGTTTAAGTTTTCCTTAGACTCTCTTTTACTTGCAGAATTTATTGATATTAAAAAGGATGATAACAAAATCATTGATTTTTGCAGTGGTAATGCACCTTTACCTTTAATTATATCAAAAAGATACGATAAAGAAGTAATAGGAATAGAAATCCAAAAAGAAATATATGATTTAGCCAATAAAAGCATAGAGTATAATAAATTAGAAAACAAAATAAAAGTGTTAAACATAAATGTTTTAGATAGTAAAGATTATTTTCCAGGAAATAGTATTGATATAATTACATGTAATCCTCCATTTTTCAAAGTGGATAACACATCACTTATTAACACTATAAAAGAAGTAGCAATAGCTAGACATGAACTAACAATAACATTAAAAGAAATAATAGAAACAGCAAGTTATCTCTTAAAGGATAAAGGAAAGTTTTATATGGTTCATAGGCCTGAAAGATTAGAAGAAATAATAAATATAGCAAGTGCAAATAACTTAAATGTCAAAGTAATGAAATTTATTTCATCAAAGCCTGAAGATTATGCTATAATGGTATTGCTGAAATTCGTGAAAAACGCTAGGATAGGTGTTAAAGTTTCCAACGATATAGTATCAAGAAATATCAAAACATATCAAAATATTTTTAAAGAATCACAAGTAAAAAAGAAGGTGACAAAGTGAAACTAATAATAGGCTTAGGCAATCCAGGCAAAGAATATGAGAATACAAGGCATAATATAGGATTTATGGTGCTAGATAACTATTTAAAAGACTCTTCATGGCAAAAGAAGTTTAATGCTTTATATACTGCCGAAGTTATTAATAATGAAAAAGTTATATTTGTTAAACCTGAGACTTATATGAACCTTTCAGGAAACTCTGTAATTGAATTTATAAATTTTTATAAAATAGAGAATAAAGATATTTTAGTTATACACGATGATTTGGATTTACCATTTGGTAAAATAAGAATTAAGACAAATAGTAGCGCAGGCGGCCACAATGGTATCAAATCGATAATAAATCGTATAGGAAACAACAATTTTGCCAGACTAAAAATAGGAATATCCCATAATATAAATGGAGATACAAAAGATTTTGTTTTAGGAAAATTTAACAAAGAACAACTAACACAATTAGAAAAAACATTTATTTTAACGAATCAAATAATTGAAGATTTTATCAACTATGACATAAATAAAGTAATGAACGACTACAACGGAGTTGGTTAAAATGAATTTTTTAGATAATTACTTTAAATATGATAATAATTTAACAATAGTAGGGTTAACAAATGAGTTAGCCCATATTTACGTTGCCAAATTATTTCAAGAAAAGAAAGAAAATATTATTTTACTAACAAGTACGCTTTTTGAAGCAAACCAACTTTATAGTGGTATAAAATCATTGGAAGATAAAACATATCTTTTTCCTATGGATGATTTTCTTACTAGTCAAGCTTTAGCTATTTCCCCAGAACTTAAAACAACTAGAATTGAGACATTAGAAAAAATCAAGAGTCAAAAAGGAATAATAATAACTAATTTAATGGGATACTTAAAGTATTTAACAGACACAAAAGTTCAGAATAAATTAAATATTAAATTAAAAAAAGATATGGATATTAATCGTGAAAAGTTAATTGAAATATTAGAAGAATTAGGCTATAAAAGAGATACAATCGTAACAAGTACGGGTGAATATGCAGTAAGAGGCTTTGTAATAGACATATTTATTACTTTAAGTGAGCATCCAATAAGATTAGAATTCTTTGGAAATACTATTGAATCCATTAGATATTTTGATGAAAACACTCAGATGTCTTTAAGTACAACTGATGAGATAACTTTAATAAATAATGGCGAGATTAAAACCGAGAATAAATCTTCATTATATGATTATGCAGGTAATGCGATAGTAGTAACTATTGATGAAAGTAGAATAAAGGCTGCTTATTTAAAACTAGAAGAAGAGATGTTTGAATTTCGTGTAGCAAAAAATCTTCCAAGTGATACAAGATTTATGTTTTCACTTGATGAAATAAATCCGAAATATAATATATATATAAATTTTTTAAATAGCAAATTAGAGACTAAAGATGTTTTAAATATTGAAAGTAAGGAAATACCAAATTTCCATTCTAATTTTGAAAAATTACAAGAACAATGTGACTCGTGGCATCGTTTAGGCTATGAAATAACTTTTTTTCTACCTAAAGAAAATCAAAGAAAACAAATAAAAGAGTTAATAAATGTTCCCCACAAAGTTGAACCAAAGAGTTTAACAAAAGGCTTTATAATAGATAAAAAGGTTATAATAAGTGCAAATGATATTGAAGAAACCAGAACAAATGAAATAAAATACAAAAATTCTTATAAAATAGGTCGAAAGATAAAAGACTTAAATGCTTTAAATTTAGGTGATTATGTAGTTCATATGGCTCATGGAATAGGCATATATAATGGAATCAAAACACTTACTCAAAATGGCTTACAAAAAGATTATATAGAAATATTATATGAGGGTAATGACAAAGTTTATGTTCCTGTAGAGAAAATGAATACAATCTTAAAGTATGCTAGTAAAGATGGATTAAAACCTAAAATAAATAAATTAAATTCAACAACTTGGGCTAAAACCAAAAGAGCAGTAGAACGAAAAATAAAAGACATATCAGAAGAGTTATTAAAGTTATATGCTGCAAGAAAAGCATTACAAGGAGAAAAATATGTAACTAATGAGATGGAACAAGACTTTGCCGCATCTTTTGCATATACTCCAACTAGAGACCAAGAAAAAGCTATAAATGAAATTGATAAAGATTTAATTAGTCAAGTACCTATGGATAGATTATTATGTGGTGATGTAGGTTTTGGCAAAACTGAAGTTGCTTTTCGAGCGATGTTCAAAACGGTAGTCAATAATAAACAAGTATTTTATTTATGTCCTACAACGATTCTATCTAAGCAACAATATACAAGTGCGATAGAAAGATTTAAAGATTATCCTTTAAATATTGAGTTATTAAATAGGTTTACTAGTACAAAAGACGCCAAAAGAATATTAAAAGGTTTAGAAGAAGGAACTATTGATATTGTATTTGGTACGCATCGCTTATTAAGTGATGATATTAAATTCAAAAAATTAGGATTATTAGTAGTTGATGAAGAGCAACGTTTTGGCGTAACTCATAAAGAGAAAATAAAACAATATAAAAATGATGTAAATGTTTTAACTTTATCAGCAACTCCTATACCAAGAACATTAAAAATGGCTATGTCTGGTTTAAGAGATTTATCAGTAATAGATACCGCTCCTATAAATAGGTATCCTATACAGACTTATGTATTAGAGGAACAAGATTTAATAGTTAAAGATGCTATTTATAAAGAGTTATCAAGAAGTGGTCAGATATTTGTCCTTTATAATAACATTAATGAATTAGAAAGTATAAGTTCAAAACTAAAAAAATTAGTACCAGAAGCCAGAATAATAACAGCTCATGGTAGAATGACAAAACAAGAATTAGAAAACATAATGGAAGACTTTATTGATTACAAATATGATATCTTAGTCTGTACAACCATTATTGAAACAGGTATTGACATACCAAATGCTAATACGTTAATTATATATAATGCTGATCATTTTGGATTATCTCAATTATACCAAATACGAGGAAGAGTTGGTAGATCAAATAAAATAGCATATGCGTATCTTTTATATAATAAGAGTAAAATGTTAAATGATATAGCAATAAAACGTCTAGAAGCTATCAAAGAATTTACAGAACTCGGAAGTGGATATCGAATAGCTATGCGAGACTTATCTATTAGAGGAGCGGGCGATATTTTAGGAAGTGAACAAGCTGGTTTTGTTGATTCAGTTGGTATAAATCTATATATGCAGATGATTGAAGAAGAAATGAAGAAACTTAAAGGTGAAGAAGTAAAAACTGATGAATCACCAACTGCCCTAATTAATGTAAGTACACATATAAGTGATGATTATGTTAAAGATGATGAAATAAAAATAGAAATACACAATAAGATAAATGAGATAGAATCTAAAGAAACATTAGAACAAATCAAATCCGAATTAGAGGACAGATTTGGTAAAGTAGACGAAAGTTTAATAATATATATGTATGAAGAATGGTTTGAAAAATTAGCAAGTTCGCTAAATATTAAAAGAGTTACCCAAACAAGAAACTTTGTTGAATTAGAATTACCAGAGGATATTTCTAACAATTTAAAAGCAGATAAACTATTTTTAGAAAGTTACAACATAAATCCTAATTTAAAATTCAAATATCAAAGCAAAAGAATAAAAATATCTTTAATGATTAAAACAAATGATAAGCATTTTCTCTATACATTTGTCCCATTATTAGAACTTATAAAATCTTATTTATAGATAAAATAATTAGAGTCTAAGCTCTTTTTTTAGTATAAAAAACTCTAAGCAGTTTATATTAATATTAGAAATGGAGTTGTGTTCCTTGAAATCTACTGGAGTAATAAGAAGAATAGATGAATTAGGGAGAATAGTAATACCAAAAGAGATAAGAAGAAACTTAGGGATAAGAGATGGCGAAAATGTAGAGATATTCACAGATAGTGATAGTATTATTTTAAAAAAATATTATCGAATGAGCACAAGCACAGATTTAGCATGTTCTTTATGTGAATTAATAAATAGTGAATTTAATTATAAAATTATGATAACAGATAGAGAGAAAATTATATCAGAAAGTGGTTTTAAAGAAGAATTAATAAATAAAAGTCTACCTCAAGAATTTATAAATATAATTGAAGAAAGAGAAGTATTAGAAGGAAATAAAACCATAATATTTGAAAATATTGAAATATCTGGAAACTTTGTATTTATACCAATAATTTCTTTAAATGACAGTATTGGTTTAGTAATATTATATAGTGAAGAGAACTTAACAAATGAAGCCAGTATTGGTAAATTAGTATCAAGTATTTTTTCAAAGAAACTTGACATATAATATAGTATGTAATATAATGAACTCAACTTAAATGTTGAAGGAATGAGTATATATTATTTTAATTAAAGAAAGTTCGTGGTTGATGAAAACGAATATTAAATAATATAGAAGATGACTCTGGAGTTTAATCGTTAATCCGCGTTAAGGAAAGAGAGCATGAAAAAATCATGAATTAAGGTGGTACCGCGCAAAATATGCGTCCTTAATTTATGGTTTTTATTTGTTTTTAAGGAGGAGAAAATATGAATAATATTAAAAGAATAATATTTGATTTAGATAATACGCTAATACCATGGAGTAATGATTATTTAGAAGCAGTTAAAAAGGCAGTAGAAGAATATAATATTCCAAAGACATATGAAGAAATAGATGGAGCATATGCAACTTATGAAGAGCATTATAACAATTATAGTTACGAAAATTTTCGAAAACATATAAAAGAGCAACTAGGAATTGAAGTATCACTAGAATTTATCAAAGCTTGGATAGAATATTTAGGCGACATGGCCATGCCAGCGACTGAAGAATTAATTGAAACATTAAAATATTTAAAAGAAAAATATGATTTAGCGGTTTTAACTAATGGATTTACTGCCTCTCAAAGCAAAAGATTAGAAACAGCAGGCATTAAAGAGTTTTTTACAAGTATATATGGAAGTGAAAAATATAACAAACCAGATGCTAGAAGTTTTATTGAAGCTTGTGGTCCTTATTTACCAGAAGAATGCCTAATGATAGGAGATAATCTTAGCGTGGATTATGATGGAGCTATTAATGCAGGATTAAAAGCAATTCATTATAATAAAAAAGAGGAAAGTGATGGCTTAACAAGAGTTAGAACTTTATCAGAATTAAGAGAAATTTTATAGAAGAAAGAGTGATAAAAATGAATAAAAAATATTACATAACAACACCAATATATTATCCAAGTGCAGATTTTCATATTGGACATTGTTACACAACAATAATCGCAGATGCTATTGCAAGATATAAAAGATTAACAGGATATGATGTGTTTTTTCAAACTGGAACTGACGAACATGGTGAAAAAATAGAAAAGAAAGCTAAAGAAGCGGGCGTAACACCAAAAGAATATGTTGATAAAATAATTGAAAATGCCAAAGACTTATGGCAATCTTTAGGTATATCATATGATTATTTTATTAGAACAACAGACAAAGAACACGAAAGTGCAGTACAAAAAATATTTAAAAAACTATATGAGCAAGGAGATATTTATAAAGGTGAATACAAAGGTTTATATTGTATACCATGTGAATCTTTTTGGACTGAAAGTCAACTTGTAGAAGGAAAATGTCCTGATTGTGGTCGCGAAATAAAAGAAGTAAGTGAAGAAGCATATTTTTTCAGATTATCAAAATACCAAGATAAATTAGTTGAATTTTATGATAAACATCCAGATTTCATACTTCCAATATCCCGCAAAAATGAAATGTTAAACAATTTTATAAAACCAGGATTAGAGGATTTATGCGTTTCTAGAACTTCATTTAAATGGGGAATACCAGTAGACTTTGATTCTAACCATGTAGTATATGTATGGGTAGATGCTTTATCAAATTATATAACCTCACTAGGTTATCCAGATGAATCAAATGAAAAATTCCAAAAATATTGGCCAGCAGACCTACATTTAGTTGGAAAAGAAATAGTAAGATTCCATACAATAATTTGGCCTTGTTTATTAATGGCTTTAAATCTAGAACTTCCAAAACAAGTATTTGGTCATGGCTGGCTAATTATAAATGGTGGTAAAATATCTAAAAGCTTAGGAAATTATAAAGATCCAAGAGAATATATTGGAAGTTATGGTGTAGATGCTGTAAGATATTATGCCTTACGTGAAGTACCATTTGGCAGTGATGGCAATTTTTCAGAAGAAGCCCTTATTACGAGAACAAATACAGATTTAGCTAATACACTAGGAAATTTAGTAAATAGAACTATAAGTATGAGTCATAAATATTTTGAAGGTCA
>CAOJKG010000016.1 GCA_948437815.1 uncultured Mycoplasmatota bacterium | reverse complement strand
TTTTATCAGATATTCCTGTTAAAGTTAATTATAATGAAGAAGCTTATGTAGTTGAAGGTATTCCTGAGACTGTTGATATAACTTTGATTGGACGTAAAAGTGATATTTATTTAGCTAAACAAATTGGAACTAATGCTGTAATTCTAGATTTATCTAATTATGAAGCTAGAGATTCAGCTTATAAAGTATATTTATCTTATACTAAGTCAATTGATTCGATAAATTATAAGTTAGATCCTTCATATGTGTCAGTAACAATTAAAGAAAAAGTAAGTGTTACTAAAATGATAGATTATGATTTGGTTAATGAAAGTTATCTAAATGAACGCCTTAGTGTAGAATCTGTGGAACTTTCTAATAATGAAGTAGTTGTTAAAGGTAGTCAAGATGCTATTGATAAAATTGCATCAGTTAAAGCTTTAATTGATTTAAAAAATGATGTTTTAAAAGATGCTGGTACTTATGAGGTTGATAATATCAATGTTGTGGCATATGATTCTAAAGGTCGAATATTAGAAGGAATAGAAATTGTTCCTAAAACACTATCTGCTACACTTACTCTTGATACTTATTCTAAGAGTGTTCCGATTAAGGTATTAACAACTGGTAATTTAGTTACTGGTAAAGCTATAGCTTCCATTTTAATTAATAATGAAAATTCTAAAAGCGTTACTATTTATGGTGATCAAGAATCTATAAATAGTATAACAAATGTACCTGTTACGATTAATGTTGATGGTAGTGGAGTTAATGCTACAAAAGCTTATAATGTTACTATTAATAGACCAAGCGGGGTTAGAGCAATAAGTGAAAAAAAAGCAACTATAACTATTACGTTTGGTGATGAAAAACAAAAAGAAGTTGATATAACTAATGTTATATCACATCGAAATCTTTCTAGTAATTTAACTGCTAATATAGTAGGAACTAGTAGTAATGTTAATGCAATTGTTAAAGGGGTACAATCAGTTATAGATTCAATTACTAGTGAAAATATTACAGCATATCTCGATTTGGAAGGATATGGAGTAGGCGAATATGATGTTCCTGTAAAAATTGAAAATGATGATCCTAAACTTAATTATGTAGTAGGAACAACTGTTAAAGTTAGAATAACTAATGCCTCAACAACTAGTTAAAAAAAAGAACTCTTATAATTAGAGTTCTTTTTCTATAAATAAAAAAGCCCTAAATGGGCTTTGTTTTTAAGTTAAAACATTTATTTCGCTTGAATTAGTAGAATTTGATATTAGTTAAGTAAAGGAAGTATATCAAAGAATGGAAAAGAATATTCAAACAAATTAAATGTTCGGTTTTGTATAATACTATAAAATAAATTATTTGTCAAGTACTTTTTGTAAAAATTATTCTAAATATTTAGGATTATCAATTCTTCCTAAGATATAATCTGCGCTTATGTTATATTTTTTGCATATTTCATAAAGAAAAGGGGTTGCTATTAAATTTCTTCCTTTTTCATAAAATGCTATATTGGAAAAAGTTGTATTTAGAATACTTGCAAGTTTTTCTTGGGTTAATTTATTTTCTTTTCTAAATTCTTTTAGTCTTTTGCCAGCTGTAATATTTTCAACATTTTTGTAATTTTGATATTTTTTCGTATTGCTAAGATTTAAAATATAATCTATTGATACTTCGTAATATGTACTTATATTTATTAAATGTTTAATTGGTATGCAGTAATAATTATTTTCATATTGATTATATTGAACTCTGCTTATATTTATAGCTTCTGCAATTTGACTTTGATTTAGTTTATTTTCTATTCTTAGCTCTTTTAATTTGTTTTTTAAATTCATTTGATTTCACCACTACAATTGTCGCAAATATATGATAATATAAAAATATAGTGTAATATATTGTGTTATTTTTCTTGACTTTTATTATAGGAAATATTATAATTTTAGTATAAATGATAAATTTCTAATATAATTGAGCGCTCATTATTTAGAACTAGAAAGTAGGGATAAATAATGCAATTTGAAAGAATAAGAAAAAATCATAAAAGAAAAATTATAATAGGAGGTTTGATATTAGTATGTGTAATATCTGCGATAACTATAACAACAACTAGAGCAAAATATAAAATAACCCAAGATATATCACTAGTAAAAGGAACAATAAATTATAAACAATATGATTTTAAAATGATGGCAATGTATAAAAGTGAAGATGGAGCTAACTATACAGAAATAAATGAAATGCCTAAAGGTTACATAATAAATGAAGAAAGAACCTATTGTACTATAGATAATAAAACTCAAGTAAAAGGCAAAATAAAAACTATAAATGGAGAGCACATAATAGAAAACTTAAAGAAAAGCGATAAATGTTACATCTATTTTGATAAATATCGAAATGAAAGAACAGTATTAGGAACATTAAAAGTAAATTATGAAATACCAGATTTTAGTAAAATAGCTACTACTGACGAAGGAATATATGGAACATATGATGAAATATACAATGGATATTCATATTATTGGCGAGGTGCCTCTACAACTAATTATTTAAAATTTGGAGGTTTTTGTTGGCGAATAATAAGGATTAATGGTGATGGTAGTTTAAGATTAATATATGATGGAAGTACATGTCATGCAAATGGAACAAGTACAGCAGATAGTATAGCGGTAGCTGATACAAAATATAGTACAAGTTTTACCCATTCAAACTATGTAGGGTGGACTTATAGCGGAACAAGTCAAAGAACACTAAGTGGAACATCAAATAATGCAAAAACACAAATAGATAAATGGTATAATGCCAATATAACAGGAATAAATGCGGATAAAGTTGCTGATGGTAAGTTTTGTAATGATAGAAATGTGGCATCAGGATATACGTGGGTTATAAGTCCAAGTAGTACATTTTACTATGCAGGATATGATCGTTCAGGAGCAAAGAGCGCATCAAGTGTAAATCCAACATTAGCATGTAATTCAGGAGATGTATATACACTAAAGGTAGGCGCAATAACAGTGGACGAAATAGTAATGGCAGGTGCAAAATACGAAACAACAAATAGTACATATTATCTCTATAACGGACAGAACTACTGGACTATGTCCCCATATGATTCGTTTTTTCGTACTACCGATTCTAGTATTCTCAATTCCATGTTTATTGTGCGTAACGATGGAAAGTTCAATCGCGCTTCTATTAGTGGTGTTGGAATTGGTTTGCGTCCAGTAATAAATCTGAATTCTGATACTCAGTTTCAAGGTGGAGGAACAGGGACGCAAAATAATCCGTATGTTGTGATTTGATAAGTAAAGAGGTTTTGGTAATGAAATTTAAGATAGAAGAAAAAGAAGAATATATCCTTCGTAATATAAGATTTAGTAAAGAATTATTTGATAAGATAAATAAAGTAAAGGGTGATGTAACTTTTACTAAGTTTGTAATAGAAGCCGTTAAGTTTGCAATAATTAATATGGAAGATTAAATCTTCTTTTTTATTTGTCAAAATATGTTCTATTTTGTCGTTTGTAAGTAAAACTTACTCTGAATTATTAATTTAATCCAATAATTTATTTATCTAAATTAAGGATAATTCCTAGAAATATGAAATAGACAATTGTGTTTGTTCCTCCATAACTTAAAAAGGGCAGTGGTAATCCAATTATTGGCAGTAATCCTAAATTCATGCCAATATTTTCAAACTGAGCGAATAAAAACATACATAAAAATGCTGATATAAACATTTTATTTCTAATGCTTTTGCTTTTTAGTAATTTATGAAAAAAGTACGTATCTAATAAAAAATAACTAATGAGTATTACTAAAAAGCCAAATATACCAAAATTGGCTATGCTAAATGCAATAATAAAATCGGTTTGGGCTTCTGGAATATATATATAATTTTTATTTCCAAAAAAACTTGATGCTCCTATTGATATTAGAGCTCTATCAAGTTGAAAAGAATCTCCTGTGACAAATGTAAGTATTCTATCAACACGATAAAAGAAAGATGTGCCGATAAGTTTTATTAATAAGTCTTTATTGAAATAATATAAATAAAAGAAACATCCTAAAAAAACACTTAATATTAAGAGAATAATAATATACCATTTATAATTAACCCGATATATTAAAATTATTCCGAGTAAAATAAGAAAATATATAATTATAGCTCCAGTGTCAGGCTCTAAAAAGACAAATAGGGAGGGGACTAATGTAATAAAAATAGAAGTAATAAGAAATCTAAAATCTTTTTTTATATTTCCTTTCGGCATTGTAGAAGCTTTTTCACTTAAGTATAAAGCTAGTGTAAATTTCATTAATTCACTGGGCTGAAAAGAAAATAAGCCAAAATTAAACCAGGCTTTGGAACCATTAATGGTTTTGCCGAAAAATAAGACCAGAATTAATAATAAAATATTAATTATATAAAATAAGAAGCTATGCTTGAATATTATTTTGATTTTAAAAAATTTCATTATAAAAAGAATAAAAAAGCCTATTAAAAACCAGATACTTTGTTTTAAATAGTAATTTTTATAAACATTTCCACTGTTTCCTGCTATTTTCATATTTAGTAATGAAATGATTATTAAAATAATTAGAGGAATAAATAACCATAAATAATTTATTAATTTTTTCTTTTTCATATTTTTATTATGTTTCAAATTGATATTTTTATCATAAAATATAATAAGAGGTGTCTAAAATGAATAATAAAGATTTTAATTTACCAAAAGTATTTGCTAATCCTATAAATAAAACTTTAACCAATAACTTAGATTATGCAGTTAGTTCTACTGATAGTTATGACATTAGAAGTACTAGTAATGTTGATATACCTAGAAAAATAAATGAAATCTTTGCTTCTCCTAATCATGTTTACAAAAGTAAGGTTTTAATAAAATTGCTTAATAATGAAGAATTAGAAACAATTATAGTTGGTAAAACAGGAGGTTATTTATTAACTTTAATTGGTGATAGAATTAGTATAAATAATATTTTGAATATTGAAAAAATATAAACTATTGTTTGCCTTGAGTTTGACTTTTATTATTAAATATGCTATAATGGTAGCACTTCACAAAGTTTAAGGGGGAAATTTGGAAGTATGAAAAATTATTTACTTAAGATGATGGTAATTACTTTAGTCTTAGGTGCTCTTATTAATATTTATAAAGAAAACAATAATAAACAATATATAGAAAATATCGTAACTCAAATTAGCTTAGCTAGTGCAAATATTCGTAATGAAGAAGAATTGCTGGCTAAAATGGTAGTTTATGAAGGTTTAACCTTAGATGAATTAAGTGAAAAGTTAGATAAATCTCTTAAATCAGATTTAACTGGTTATGGACGTTATATAGCTGAAACTTCATTAGAAAAAAATGTTGATCCTATTGTTGCTACTTCAATTTTATTACACGAAACAGGTTGTACTTGGAAATGTAGTTATTTGGCAAGAGTTAATTATAATGTTGGTGGAATGCGTGGCCATAATGGTTATATGAAATTTAGTTCTATGGAAGAAGGAATTAGAGCTTTCATAGGAAATTTGCAGAAAAATTATTATGAAAAAGGCTTAACAACACCAGAATTAATGAATAAAAAATATGCTGAAAATCCAAATTGGCATAAAAATGTTAATCATTATGTGAAGTTAATTAAAGCAAGTTAATTGCTTTTTTCTTTTTTTTAGAATATAATTAATTTAGGTGATTAATATGTATGAAAATAAGAAAATCTTGATTTTAGGTATGGCAAGAAGTGGCTTTGAAGTAGCTAAGCTACTTGAAAAGAATAATGAAATTTTAGTAACTGATAGTAAAGATCAAAATGAAAATAATTTAAAAGAATTAGAAAAAATGGGAATTAAGTTTATAAAAACTAATGAACCAGAAGTATTACTTGATACTACATATGATGTATTAATAAAAAATCCAGCAGTATTTCCTTATAACCCTTGTGTAGAGAAGGCTAGAAATTTAGGAATACCAGTAGTAAATGAAATGGAAGTTGCTTATCATTATATTGATAAAGATATAAAGATAATTGGTGTTACAGGTTCAAATGGAAAAACTACTACTACAACTTTAATATATGAAGTTTTAAAGAAAGCTGGAATATCTGTAAAACTTGGTGGTAATATAGGTACACCATTATCTCAAATAGTAGGAGATTTACAAGATGGTGATATCTTATTACTTGAAATATCAGATCACCAATTAATAGATATGAATGATTTTAAAACAAATATTAGTATTTTAACTAATTTGTGTCCTACACATTTAGATTATCATGGTTCTTATAAATCTTATAAAAATGTAAAACATAAAATTTTTAATCACCATAATGATAGTGATATTGCAATTTTAAATGAAGCTAATTATGATTCTATGGAGCTTACAAATGATATAGTTTCAACTAGATATTATTTTAATAGTAAAAACAATAGAATAGAAAATGGAATTATATATGTTGATAATGAAGCTTTTATTAACACTAATGATATAATGTTAAAAGGTAATCATAATTATGAAAATATCTTAGCTATGTTGATTTTGTTAAAAATTTTAAAAATTGATTTTAAATATGCTACTATGGTCTTAAAAGAATTTAAAGGTGTGGAACATCGTATAGAATTTGTTAGAGATATTAAAGGAGTTAAATATTATAATGATTCTAAATCAACTAATCCAACGGCTACTATTACAGCTTTAAAAAGTTTTGATGGTAATATTCATCTAATACTTGGTGGTATGGATAGAAGCCAAGATTTTGAAGATTTATTACCTTTTAAAGATAAAATAAAAAAGATTTATGCTATAGGAGAAGTTAGAAATAGAATTATAGATTTTTGTAGAAATAATGATATTTCTTATGAAGAATATGAGTTTATGAAAGATTCTTTACTAAGTATAAATAGAAATGCTCAAAGCGGTGATGTGGTTTTACTTAGTCCAGGTTCTGCTTCTTGGGATCAATATGCTAAATTTGAAGATAGAGGAGAAGAATTTAAAAATATTGTTAATAACTTTTAATTTAAAGATGTTTATCATCTTTTTTGTTTGCTTTACTTTTTTCTTCTTTTTTGATACAATACATGCATGGTGATAACTATGTATGTGTGTGGTAAAAATGTTTTAAAAGAAACACCTGTTAAAAAAATTCATAAAGTTTTTTTAAGAGAATATTTTAAAGATAATGAGGTAATTGAGTATTTGAAGTCTAATAAAATTCATTTTGAATTTGTAAATATTCAAAGACTTAATAAAATGGTTAAAGAAAACCATCAAGGTATTGTTATTGATATTGATGATTATGAATATTATAAATTAGATGATATATTGAATGAGAATTTTGTGGTTTGTTTAGATCATTTAGAAGACCCTCATAATCTAGGGGCAATAATTAGAACTTGTGAATGTGCTGGAATAAATGCTATTATTATTCCTGATAATAGAAGTGTTAGGGTTAATGAAACTGTAATGAAAATAAGTGCGGGCGCTATTAATAATGTTAAAGTAGTTTTAGTTAGTAACCTTAATAATGCTATAAAAAAGTTAAAGGATAATTTATTTTTTGTATATGCGGCAGATATGGATGGTAAAGATTATCGCACTATTGATTATGCTGAAAAAAGAGCTTTAATTATTGGTGCAGAAGGAGCAGGGGTGTCAAGAATTGTTAGAGAGTCTTCTGATGAAATTGTAAGTATTCCGATGTTTGGTAAAATTAATTCTTTAAATGCTAGTGTTAGTGCTGCAATATTAATTTATGGGATGATTTAAATGGAAGAAGAAAAGTTAATTGTTTTAGCTAAAAATAATGAAGAAGCCAAAAATGAGTTATATAAAAAATATAAATATATTGAAGATATTTTAATTAGAAAGTATTCTAGTATAGCTAATTCTTTAAATATTGATATAAATGAACTCGTTAGTGAAGCCTCATTTGCTTTTAGTGATGCTATTAATTCTTATCAAAATGATAAGAATGCAAAATTATCAACTTTTATTTCTTTGTGTATAGATAGAAGATTACAAAAACTGATTAAAAAGTATAGTAGTGAAAAAGCAAAAGTTTTAAATAATACCTATTCTTTAGATTATAATTATAACGAAGATGGTCTTACTTTAAAAGATTTAATTAGTGATGATAGTATGAATGATCCTTTAAATAAACTGGCTGAGGAGCAGGAGTATAATGAATTATTAATCAAAATTAAAGGTATTTTATCTGAAAGTGAATATGAAGTTTTTAAATTATATTCTAATGGTTTTGATTATCTGACTATAGCTTTAATAACAAATAAGAATTCTAAACAGATTGATAATACAATTCAAAGATTAAAACATAAAATAAGAGATATATTAGGAAATTAAGTCTCCTTGATATCTCTCTCTTTTTTTCATTTCTTTGTCGATGTCGTTTAGGACACAAAACTTCTTTAATAACCATGTAGGTTCAATTAATTCTTCTTTTAGAGGATCTCCAGTTATACGCATAATTGTTATTTTAGGATTTAAATATTCTAATTGTTTACAAACAATGTCAATATATTCTTCCTTAGATAATATATGGAAAGGTTTTTCTTGATAAATTTCAGCTAATTTTGTATTTTTTGTTATATATAGCATATGAATTTTTAAACCATCTATATTTAGATTATTTAGATATTTAACTGTTTCTATCATCATTTCTTTTGTTTCATAAGGTAAACCATTTATAATATGAACAACTGTAAATATGTTTCTTTCTTTTAATTTCTTTATAGCATTTTCAAAATTTTGTAAATCATGACCGCGATTAATAAACTTTAGAGTTTTATCATGCATTGATTGAAGGCCTATTTCAACTATTAAGAAAGTTCGTTTATTAAGTTCACTTAAATAATCTAATATTTCATCTGTTAGACAATCACTACGAGTAGCAATATCTAAGCCTATAATATTAGGAAGTTTTAAAGCTTCTTCATATTTCTCTTTTAAAATGGATATAGGAGCATATGTGTTACTATTAGCTTGAAAGTAGGCTATATATTTTGAATTAGGCCATTTTTTATCTAATGGAATTTTTACTAAATCATATTGTTCCTTTAAAGATAATTTTTCGTAACTATTACCAGAGCCATGAGAACAAAAAATGCAACCTGTTCCATTTTTAAAGTTAGGACAGCTAAAATTTGCATTTAATGCAATTTTAAATACTTTGGAATTAAATTTGTTTTTAAAAAAATAGTTTAATGTATGATATCTTTTATTATCTAATGTATATTGGAACATAAAATCACCAAAGTAATTATATCTAAATTTGACTTTGATAGCAAGTTATGTTAGAATATCATACATTTAAAGGGGTAGTTGTTATGAATAAAAAAGAGGCATTTTTAAAATTTATTAGAAACTCTAGTGCTACATTTGAAGAATATAACTTAGCGAAAGCTTATTATTTAGAAGATGCTAGTGAAGAGGAAGTAAAATTGTATGAATCTTTTTTAAAAATATTAGTGCCAGCTTTATAAAAAGCTTTTAATAAAAGCGAACGTCATTTAATGGCTTTAGCTAGAAAGTATGGTATGTCTAGAGAAGAGGCTTTAGCACTTATTCAAAATTTTAGGAACACTAATTCTAATAGTTTTTTATTGGAGTTAAAGAATCAGGGTGTTAATATTGAAGAATATTTAAAAGATTTATATTTTGCATGTCATAACTGTAATTTTTATAAAAGTAAGCTAGTGGATTTTATTGGTAGTTTAGGAATAAATTATAAATTATTTTTAGAATTAGTGGAGATTTATTTGAAAAAATATTTGAAGTTTTCTAAAGAAGATGTTGTAATTTTTTTAAATAGACTTGAAACTACAGAAGATTTTTATAATTTTTTAAGTAGTAAATTAGAATATACTTTTAAAAATGTTCTTTATTATTTTAGAAATTTTGCTACAGCTGAAGAAAGAGCAGACTTTAGAAATATCTTAGATGATATAATTTCTCTATTTTATCAAGATGATTTGAGTGTTGATGATATAGCTCAGAAAATAGAATCTAAATATTATATACCTTTAGATAGAGCAAAGAGAATGGTAAGCGAATATAGAAAGAGAAAAGAAAATAATAGTAAAAAAGAAAAGCTTAATAAATATAAAATAGTGTGTGAAATGTTCTTGAAAGATTTTTCTTATGAGGAAATACAAGAGTATATTAAAAATTCAAATATATCTTGGAAATATCTTAAAGAAACTTATCTTAATAATTATGTTAAAACATTTCCTTTGAAGGAAGAGAGACAAAAAGTTTATGCTAAAATATTACTTAGAATGGAAGAATATTTGATTTTTAAAAGAAATGCTAAAAAAGATTTGAGAAATAAATTAAAAAATGAACCTTTTGATGAGCAAACTTTTATGGAAGCTAAAAAAATAATTACTATGTTAGTATATGACGATAAAGAAAATGGTGATTTTATTAAAAAACTTGGTGAAGAAACTTTTTATCGTTATATAACAATAGTAGAAATGTATGATCCAACTTTGTATAATTTGTATTTAATTAAAAAATATAGAAAAGTTCCTGATATTGAAGAAAATGTTGTTAATATGATAATGAATTATATAAATAATGGTATTTTAGAAAATGGAGTATTAAGAGAATTTAATATTTTAGATTATTTTAGAATTGTTAGGCTATCTATTGATACTTTTATTACTATTCTTCAAGGTTATGATAATAAAGTAAAACAAGTGGTAGTAAGTTTTTTACTAAAAAATAAATTTAGATTACGTCCACTAACAAATGTAATTACTTCTAATGTAGATCCAACTGAAGATAGCATAGTTAAAAAGTATATGATATTAAATGATTTACCAATGTTTAATGTAGTTTATATGTTGGTTTTAGAAAATTATCGAAATGGTAATTTAATTATTGATTTAAATAGCAGAAAATAGTGCTATTTTTTTTATTTTTTCATATATATTAATCGGAGGGACAAGCACTCATGCGAGGATTAACACAAGTGGAAGTAGAAAAAAATAGAAAATTATATGGAAATAATAGTATCACAGATTCAGAACATAATAGTTTTTTTAAACTGTTATTAGAATCTCTTGGAGACCCAATTATTAAAATTCTTTTAGTGGCATTAGCGATAAAAGTAGTTTTTCTTTTTAAAGATTTTGATTATTTTGAAACTTTGGGTATTTTAATAGCAATCTTTTTAGCTTCTTTTATTTCAACTATTTCAGAATATGGGAGTGAAGCTGCTTTTAGAAGATTACAAGAAGAATCTTCGAAAATAAAAGTTAAAGTAATAAGAGATAATATTTTAAAAGAAATTCCTATAGAAGAAGTAGTAGTGAAAGACATAGTAGTACTTGGAAGTGGAGATAAAATACCGGCGGATGGCTATATAATAAAGGGAGAACTTAGTGTTGATGAATCTAGTTTAAATGGGGAAGCTAAGGAAGCTAAGAAGTATCCACCAATTAATTCTAATAATATACTTGATAAAAATAAAGTTATGCGAGGTTCAGTTGTTTATAATGGAAATGCTTATATGTTAGTTACAGAAGTAGGAGATAAAACTATTTATGGAGCTTTAGCTAGAGAAGTTTCAGAAGAACCGCCAACTTCACCTCTTAAAATACGTCTTACAGGTCTTGCTAAATTAATAAGTAAACTAGGATATATAGGTGCAGCTTTAGTGACTATTTCTTATTTGTTTTCAGTTATTGTTATTGATAATAATTTTGATCCCAATCTTATTTTGAAAACAATTACTGATTTTCATGTTATGTTTAATCATTTAATATATGCACTTACTCTTAGTGTAACTATTATTGTTGTAGCAGTTCCAGAAGGACTACCAATGATGATAACTTTGGTTCTTTCTAGTAATATGAAACGAATGCTTAAAAATAATGTTTTAGTAAGAAGATTAGTAGGTATTGAAACAGCGGGAAGTATAAATGTTTTACTCACTGATAAAACAGGTACTCTTACTAAAGGTCATTTAGATGTTAGTGAAGTTATTACAGGGGATAATACTCATTTTAGAAGTAAAAAAGATATTAAGATTTATTCTAATTATTATGAGAAATTATATGAATGTTTATTTTATAATAATGAAAGTGTATTTAATAATGAAGGGATTCCAACAGGTGGTAATTTAACTGATAAAGCTTGTTTAAATTTTATAGGTCAAGATAATAATATTAAAAGAAGAATTGTAGAAAAAGTTCCCTTTAATAGTCAAGATAAATTTAGTAAAACAAAACTAGATAATGGTTATGTTTATGTTAAAGGAGCTATTGAAAAGTTACTTCCTAATATAGTTTATTATTTAAATAAAACAGGAGAAGAAAAAGTTATTCTTAATAAAAAAATTATAACTAAAACGATAGATATACTTACAAAAAAAGGTATTAGAGTTTTAGCTTTATGTTATGAAAAAAATAGTTCTTTAGTTTTAATAGGATTAGTCGCAATTAAAGATGAACTTCGTAATGAAGCTAAAGAAGGGGTTTCTTTAATTAAAAGTGCTGGTATAAATATGATTATGATTACAGGGGATGCTAAAAATACAGCGATGGCTATAGCTAGTGATGTTGGTTTACTTGATAATGATAG
Source organism: uncultured Mycoplasmatota bacterium (assembly GCA_948437815.1). Taxonomy (GTDB): domain Bacteria; phylum Bacillota_I; class Bacilli_A; order RF39; family UBA660; genus Caccenecus. Next base: position 1,869 of record CAOJKG010000016.1, on the reverse strand, counting down.
TATTGTTCTTACTAGTGATGAAATATCTAAATTATCAGATGAAGATTTAAAGAAATGTGTTTCAAGACTTAGAGTTGTTGCTAGAGCTTTACCTACTGATAAATCAAGATTGGTTAGAGTTTTAGAAGAAATGGATTTAATTGTTGGAATGACTGGTGATGGAGTAAATGATGCGCCTGCACTAAAGAAAGCTAATGTAGGATTTGCAATGGGTAGTGGAACAGAAGTTGCTAAAGAAGCTAGTGATATTGTTATACTAGACGATAATATTTTGTCAATTAGTAAAGCTATTTTATATGGTAGAACTATTTTTAAAAGTATTAGAAAATTTATTATTTATCAATTGACTGTTAATATGTGTGCTTTAATCTTATCAATAATTGGACCTTTTATTGGTATTAATACACCAATAACTATTATTCAAATGTTGTGGCTTAATATGATTATGGATACTTTTGCGGGTCTTGCTTTCTCTTTTGAACCAGCACTAGAAAGTTTTATGCATGAGCCACCTAAAAGAAAAGATGAGCCTATTGTTAATTCTTATATGATTGGAGAAGTATTATTTACAGGTTTGTATTCTGCGATAGTTTGTATTTTGTTTTTAAAACTCCCGATTGTAAGAGAGTTTATTAGAACGGGAGAAAATTATAAATATTTGATGACAGCTTATTTTGCTTTATTTATTTTTATTGGGGTTTTTAATGCTTTTAATGCAAGAAGTGAAAGAATAAATATTTTAGCTAATTTAAAAAAGAATAAAGTTTTTATTGTTATTATCGCTTTTATTTTATTAGTTCAAGTTTATTTAATTTATCACGGGGGAGACTTATTTCGGACATATGGTTTAACTGCTAAAGAATTCTTTATTGTTTTGTTACTCGCATTAACTGTTTTTCCAGTAGATTTTTTAAGGAAAATTTATTTACGAAAACATCATTTAAAGACAGGAGTGTAAAAAAAGTTGCAAAAAAACAATGGTGTCGACATGATTCGACAAAGTTCGCAATCTTTATATGATAATCTATATACAGGTGATGAAAATATGCGTACTTTTTATATATTTAATATTAATAAGAGTTTTTATAATTTAATGAAAAATAATCCTTATCATTTATTTAGAGCGATGGAAGATATTCATAGTTTTGATTGTAACGATGCTGATATGGCTTATGATCTATTTAATCAAATTGCTAGACCGTTTGATAAAAGTAAAATAAATAATAAAATTTTTGGTGAGTCTAAAGATAATGATTTTTATTCTAAGTTTCATAATGTACATCGTATTCAAAATAAATATGTGCCTGAAGACTCAATGTTAGTGGTTAATAAAGCATTTTTATTACTTGAAAGTAATATTACAAAACCAACATTTTTAACTGAACTTAAAGAGTATAATAATTTATTTGTTTGTGATTTTAAAAATAAAGATTATTTTTGGGTAAACGAACTTCTAAGCTTGTAATAAATTAAAGAATATAGTAAAATATAATCATTAAGGAGAGATAACTATGTGGGGACAAATATTATGGTGTATAATTGGTTTAGTAGCAGGTTTAATTATTGGATTTTTCTTGGCTAGATTTATAATGAAAAAATATTTAAAGAAGAATCCACCAATAAATGAAAAAATGATTGAAGTTATGATGACTCAAATGGGAAGAAAACCTAGTAAAAAACAAGTTACACAAGTAATGAATCAAATGAATAAATTTATGTAAGAAGCTTTGCTTCTTTTTAAGTTGGAAATCGATAGTTAGTAAAGCGTTTGATAGTAAAATTTGTGTAAAGAAAAAAACTTTACATTTTTTCTTGATTTTAGAATATATATATGTTAGACTTATTAATAGAATAAAAGGTGGTGTTAGG